>CAZDFZ010000330.1:1286-1504 GCA_964504855.1 uncultured Aliarcobacter sp. | reverse complement strand
AAAGATTAAAGATGCTTTTCTTTCTGATATGAAATCTTTAGTAGCGTTTACAATTTTATAAATATCATCATTAGTATTAAAATATTTATTTAATTCCTTTAAATTATAATCTCCTGCAATAATTGAAATATTTGATAAATCCACTTTTACAGGAGAATAAAATTTTGGTTCATGAAGATAGTTATTTTCTATCATATCTTCAAGATCAAATTCATCAA
>CAZDFZ010000330.1:0-1276 GCA_964504855.1 uncultured Aliarcobacter sp. | reverse complement strand
TTTAATTATTTTTTGAAAAACTGCCTTTCTTGATAAAGATGTTTTCTTTAATGTAACGTATTCTTGTTTAGAAGAAATAGTTTGACTTATATATTGGCCATGAATGTTCTTCTTAAGAAAAATTTTAGGTAATTCTCCTAAGACTTTTCCTTGTCTATCATATGGAGTAGCTGATAATCCTATAAGTCTGCCTTCAAAATCTTCCAATAAATTTTCTATCATTTTTCCATCAAACCCATAATGAACTTCATCAATTAATATCATAGTTGGTGTAAACCCTAAATCTCTTTTATGGGCTGTTTGAATAGTTGATATAAAAACATTATGTTTATTGTCATAATCTTTTGCTCCATGAATGATAGCTGGATTTAATTCAAAAAAGCTCTCTTGAAGTTGCTTTAGTAAAATTATCTTTGGTGCAACTATTAAAACTTTTCCTCCTCGTGCAATCTCATTTTTTGCAATATTACTGGCTATTACACTTTTTCCAGAACCTGTTGGTGCTTCTATAAGAGTTGAACCTCCACTTTTTTTTACTTTTTCAATAATAAATTTCTGATATGGACGTAAATATAAACTATTTTCGTTAATTGAATAACTATTGGGACGAACACTCCTATCAATTGTAATCATTCCTTCTAATTGAGCGTAACTATGAGCTTGTTCTTGTTCTGCAATTAATTGATTTACATCAATACCCTTTTGAGATAAAAAGTTTTGTGCCTTGCTCCAAGCTAATGTTTCTAAATTAGAAGCTTCTTTTGCTTTATAAGCAGCTGCACCAGCACCAATAGCACCAGCACCAACTGCAGCTCTTGCACCTAATGATTTACGAGCTTCAGAAGTCATGCTGTTACGGAATGAATCAGTAGCATCATGTGGACCCATACCCGAAGCATTACCTTTTCCTCTTATAGCAGACATACTATTTCCAGGTCTACGAGCCATACCAGACTCACCACCACCAGCCATTAAGTTACCAAATCGTTTACCAGCACCAGCTACAGCACTTCCTGCACCACGAGCCATATCACGTGCACCCCAAGCAGCAGAACGAGCTTTATCAGCAAATCCAGCAGTTGTTTGTATTTCAGATATTACAGAACTAAAATATTCATCAAGAGCTGGTTTTAATGAGGACCAGGTTGCATGAGCAGCAGTTTTGCCTAAGACGTCGCCTGTTTGATATAAATGTGTTTGTTGTAGTTGATCAGGAGTTAACTGTTGATAATCAACGCCCTGAGCTTCTTGAAGAGTGGTTTGTAAATGAGATTGT
>CAZDFZ010000329.1:0-1514 GCA_964504855.1 uncultured Aliarcobacter sp. | reverse complement strand
AAAAATAACTTATTCTCATCTGTATATATTCATAAAGATAAATAAGATAGATTTAAAATCTATCTTATTTAAAATGTATAATAGATTGAACTTTTTATAGTGTTTTTATCGTATTCTGATGGTGCTTGATTTGAATCTTGATTAATATAATTATATGTTAATCCAAAAGCTAAATCTTTATTAAAACTATATCCTACTCCTAAAAGAAAGCCATAAATGTTATCTGATCTTTTTGTACCAAAAAGAGAATTCATATCGTTATAATCCACATTACTAAAAGAAATAGATGAATTTATACTAAATTGATCATCTATTCTATAACTATCACCCAACGCTAAAGTTTCATAATCTTTTGAAACATCAGAGGTTAAATTTTTTTCATCAATTTCTCTACCTAAAGTTAAACTTAAATCAACTATACCAAAATCAAGTGTTTGAAACAAAATTTTATTTTGATATTCATAAACCCAAGAATTATTCTTTTCATCTGTTTCTTGTGCAAATCTTTTACTCAAAAATTTAACACTTGTTTCATAAATTTTTGTAGGATCAATCAAATATGATATCTTTGGAGTTAATGAATAATTATTTAAATAGCGATTATCACCATATAAAATATTATCTATACCAAATATTAAACCATAAGAAAAATCTCCTATTTGATAAACAGGAGTTGTGTTTAAAGACATTACATCAAGTTGTTTTGAATTATCTTTTGTAAAATCTTGTTTATAAAATACTAAACCATTTCTAAAAGATAAATCATCATTATATTTATACATATGATTTAAAAGTGCAGCTGTTTCATAAAATGAAGATTTAACTTTATCTGTACCTGGCATAGGTTGTGAAAAACCATTTATAAAAAAGTTATTTGGATTGTTGCTTCCTATATTATCATCATATCCCCAACCAAACATTAATGTTGAAGAAAAGAAATGTTTTTTTGTTTTTTCATTGATAAGCTTTAATCTATCTTCAATATTATTTTTAACTACTGTTGGAATAGATGGATCATCTATAAGCTCTTGAAATGAAACTTTTGCAATATCATAAGAATCTAACATAAGATATGTTTGAGCTATTTCTAGTTGTACTCTTTTGTTATCAGGCTCATTTACTAATATTCTTTCATAAATTATTAATGCTTTTTCAAACATTCCTAATTCATAATAACTTCTTGCTAAATAGAAATCTATAGCTGAACTTTGTTTATAATCGTTTATCTTTAAAAACTCTTCTATTGCTAAAGAATAATTACTATTTTTAAAAAATTCAATACCTTTTAATTTTATATCTTCAACATTCTCTTGAGCAAAAAGAAAGGAAGCAGTTAAAATAGATAATAGTGCTATTTTTTTCATTATTGAACTCCTGCCCTTGCTTTAAATACTCCATTTGTAGTTGCAGTTCCCTGTGTCATATTAAATGATCCTCCTATACTTTTTACTTGATTATCAACTCCATAATAATTTCCAGATAAAGATCCACCAACATTATTTACAGAAGGACTA
>CAZDFZ010000328.1:605-1517 GCA_964504855.1 uncultured Aliarcobacter sp. | reverse complement strand
GATCTGTTTAACATATCATCAAATACTGATGCTACTTCTTCATCAAATTCGAATTGTTTAGTAATTGATTTTTTAAATACTTTATCTACCATGTAAATATTTTATCTAAATACATATTAATAAATATTAATAAAGTAATTTTTAGCTGATTTTATATCATTTAAAATTTGATTCTTTAGTTCTTCAAATGTATCAAATTTTTTATTATCCCTTAGTTTTTGGCAAAATTTTATTTGAGTAGTATAATCTTTATTTTCTATGTCCTTATTTAAAATATGAGTTTCAACAGCATAACTTCCATCTGTTGTTAATCTATGACCTAAAAAAGTTATAGAATTAAATTCAAGTTCATCTAAAATAGTTTTAGTAATATAAACTCCTTCATTTGGAAGTAAAAACTCATCAACTTTTAAATTTATTGTTGGAACAAAACTTTTACTTCCAAGTCCTTGACCAACTATTTTTTGTCCATAAATTTTATACTCTTTTCCTAAGAGTTTATTTGCCATTTTTATATTGCCATTTTTTAAATAATCTCTTATAATTCTTGAATGAACAGCGATGTTATCTATTTTTATTTCATCAATTACTAAAACTTCACCATCAAAAAGTGTTTTTAATTTTTCAATACAATATTTTCTATCTTTTCCAAAACAAAAATCAAAACCAACAACTATTTTTTTAAGATTTGGAAACTCTTCTTTTAGTAATTTTATAAATTCACACCCTTCAAGATGTCTAATATTTTCTAAAACATAATAAAAAATAGGATATATACTATATTCTTGTCTATATCTTTTTGGAGTTAAATTTGCATATCCTGATTCAATAGATAAAATTGCTCCATTAACATCTAGATTTTTAAAAAGTTCTTGATGGGCAATATGCATTCCATCAAAACCTCCACTTGCT
>CAZDFZ010000328.1:0-595 GCA_964504855.1 uncultured Aliarcobacter sp. | reverse complement strand
ATTGATGTAATTGTATTTTTATTTACTAAAATAGAAGAGCTCTTCTTCATTTCCATCTTTTCCTTGTAATTTACTCAAGTTAGAGTAGTTTAATTTCCAGTTTAATGCAAGTGTATAATCTAAGAATTTTTGTCTTGCTTTGATAATTGCAGTTTTATCTTTTACAACGCCTTTTTTATCTCTTTTTACATTTGTTCCCACTTCAAATTGTGGTTTAAAAAGAATAATTATATCTTTTGAAGATAAACGATTTATATCTTCAATAATATGTAAAATAGAAATAAAAGAGACATCACAAGTCACAATTTCAAATATATCATCTGATTTGAAATTTCTAATATCAGTATTTTCGAAAAATTCTATTTTTTGATTGTGTTTGATTCTTTCGTGAAGTTGATTTGAACCAACATCTACACAAGTTACTTTTTTTACATCATTTTCTAAAAGAATTTGAGTAAATCCACCTGTGCTACTTCCAATGTCTAGTGTATTTTTATCATTTAAATTAAAATATTTTAATTCTTGTAAAAAGTATTTTAGTTTATAAGCAGCTCTTGATACATAAAAATCTTCCTCTAAAATTTCAACTTTATGA
>CAZDFZ010000327.1:0-1518 GCA_964504855.1 uncultured Aliarcobacter sp. | reverse complement strand
ATTATTGATAAACTTGAGACTGTAGTACAACAAAGTATAAAAGAATCAAAAAGACTTAGACAAAGTATTTTAAAACAAGCTTTTGATGGTAAATTAGTAGAGCAAGACTCAAACGATGAAAATGCTAGTATATTATTAGAAAAAATAGCAAAAGCAAAAGAAGAATATCAAAAAGCACAAAAAAAACAAGTGAGGAAGAAATAAGTATGAGTGAATCAAATGCAATGGTACAAAAGCTGTGGAACTTTGCCACAGTATTAAGAGATGATGGTATAAGCTATGGTGATTATGTAGAGCAACTTACTTATTTAGTATTTTTAAAAATGGATTATGAAAGAACACTACCTCCACTTGAGTTAAAATCAGATATTCCAAAAGAGTGGAATTGGGAAAGTTTATTAAACCTTGATGGAGTTGAACTTGAAATCCATTATAGAACACTTCTTGAAGGACTTTCAAAATCTCATGGACTTATTGGACTTATTTTTAGAAAATCACAAAATAAAATCCAAAATCCAGCACTTTTAAAAAGACTTGTAAACCTAATACACGATGGTGGAAAACAAAGTTGGCTTAGTATGAGCGTTGATGTAAAAGGTGATATTTACGAGGGATTATTAGAAAAAAATGCACAAGATACAAAAAGTGGTGCTGGTCAATACTTTACACCAAGAGTAATAATTGATGCAATGGTAGAAGTAATGAAACCAACACCAAAAGATACAATATATGATCCTGCCTGTGGTACAGGTGGGTTCTTACTTTCTACTCACTCTTATATAAAAGCTAATTATAAATTAAATAAAGAAGATGAAAAAAGACTAAAAGAAGAAGCATTAAAGGGTTGTGAACTAGTATCAAATACAGCAAGACTTTGTGTTATGAATATGTATTTACATAATATTGGTGGAAATGAAAGCCCAATAGAAGTAAATGATTCACTTCTTGGAACACCTAGTGTTCACTACTCGATGATTTTATCTAATCCTCCATTTGGAAGTAAAAGTGCTATTAAAATCATAAATGAAGATGGAAAAGAGGATAAAGATTCTGTAACTTATCAAAGAGATGACTTTTGGGCAACAACTTCTAATAAACAATTAAACTTTGTACAACATATCAACTCTTTACTTGAAATAAATGGTAGAGCAGCAGTTGTTGTTCCTGATAATGTTCTATTTGAAAATGGAGCTGGTGAAACTATTAGAAAAAAACTACTTCAAAATTGTGATTTACATACAATTCTTAGACTTCCAACAGGACTATTTTATGCTCAAGGTGTAAAAGCAAATGTGATTTTCTTCGATAGAAAAGGTGCAAGTGAGCAAGTACAAACAAAAGATGTATGGATATATGACCTAAGAACAAATCAACACTTCACACTTAAACGTGACCCAATGACAAAAGCCGATTTAGAAGATTTTATCAAGTGTTATAATGCAGATAATAGACACCAAAGACTAGAAACAGAGAAATTCAAAAAATTCACTTATGATGAAATTATTAAAAGAGATAATA
>CAZDFZ010000326.1:0-1519 GCA_964504855.1 uncultured Aliarcobacter sp. | reverse complement strand
AAGTAAAAAATTTATTAAAAGATAAATTGGTTACTGAAGATGATAGTAAAAAAGCTCAAGATGAAATCCAAAAAATCACTGATTCTTATGTTTTAAAAGCTGATGATACATTCAAGGCTAAAGAAGCTGAAATTTTAAAAGTATAATTATGAACGTAGAACAAATATATAAAGACGCCTCTGCACTACTTGAGGGTCACTTTAAATTAAGTAGTGGTAACCATTCAAAATTTTATTTACAATCTGCAAAAGTTTTAGAAGATCCAAAAACTGCAAAACTTTTAGCTGATGAATTAGCAAAACAAATTAAAGCATCTGGAATAAAAATTGATGCTGTTTGTTCTCCTGCACTTGGGGGATTAATTGCTGGTTTTGCACTTGCAACTGCACTTGATGTAAGATTTATTTTTGCAGAAAGAGTTGATGGTGAGATGACAATAAGAAGAGGATTTGAAGTAAAAGAGGGTGAAAACTACGTTGTTTGTGAAGATATTATCACAACTGGTGGAAGCGCACTTGAAGCAGCAAGAGAGATTGAAAAAGCTGGTGGAAATATTGTTGCTTATGCAGCACTTGCAAATAGAGGATTCTGTTCAAGAGTTGGAAGTACACTTGAAGCAAAATCTAACTGTAAATTACCTCTTGATAAACCACTTTTTGCACTTGATGATTTTACATTTGAAATGTATTCTCCTGATGAATGTCCAATGTGTAAAGCAGGAAGCATTGCTTACAAACCAGGAAGCAGAGGAAACTAATGGCTAAATGGAGAGATGTAAAACAAAATAGAATTCAACCTGAAAAAAAGGTTGAAACTATTGAATCATTTAAAAATGATTTAGCATCTCTTTCATCAAGGCTAAAAGCCTTTTTAACTGATACATTTTTGATTACTACTCCCATTTTTTATATTGTTATATATTTAATTATGGGAAGTGGTGCTGAATTTGCTCAAAACAGATCAATGGGATGGGGAATTATATTTTTCGTACATGCGCTATTGATTCTTATTTTTTGGCTTAAAAATGGTCAAACTCCAGGATTAAAAGCTTATGATTTAAAATTAGTTGATAATTTTTCAAAACAAAGAGTTTCTGTAAAACAAGTTCTTATTAGATATACGACAACTTTAATTGCTGTAGTATCAATATTCTTACTTTTTGTTCCTTTTTTCAATAAAAATAAAAAAACTTTTCAAGATATACTTTCAAATACAATTATTATCAATGATAAATAATGCTTTTTTTTAATCTATCAGCATTTTATTTTTTTTACTTTGCAACAGTTGGTGTATATGTAATATTTTTACCAAAGGTACTTCACGATATTGGATATGGTGCTTTTGATATAGGTATAATTTTGGCACTTCCTCCGTTAATGAGATTTTTAACACCTTTTTTGTTTTTAAAATATATAAAACTTGATCAAAAAATGTTTAAAACTGCACTTTATTTATCAATAATATTAGCTGCCCTATTTTATGTAACTATTGAACATTTTTATCTATTTTCTATTAATAA
>CAZDFZ010000325.1:0-1524 GCA_964504855.1 uncultured Aliarcobacter sp. | reverse complement strand
CTCTTTTTTTAAAGATTTATTATGCTGTTTATTATATTTCATAAAATTATAAATAGCATAAGTTCCTAATGTACTTCCACCAATTCCAATAATAGCTATTTGTTTTTGTGGAAAATTTAAATCATCAAGTCTAGTTTTTAAAACTGTTGTATCAACATAAGGTAAAGAGTAGTAACCAATTACTTCCCTTTCCTTTTTTATTTCTGCAAAAATTTCTTTATCACTTAGTGATACTTGAGGATAATACAGATTGTTTTTCACTTATTTTGCTCCAGATGCTTTTTTAGCTGCTGCTTCTTTTTTTGTTTCTTTATCATAAAAATAGTTTGTAGCTTTTACAAATCCATCAATACTTCCACAATCAAATCTATGACCTTCAAATTTAAATGCTAAAACCATTCCATTTTTAGCTTGAGTTAAAAGTGCATCAGTAATTTGAATTTCTCCACCTTTTCCTGGTTTTGTTTCTCTGATGATATTAAAAATATCTGGAGTTAAAATATATCTTCCAATAATTGCTAAATTTGAAGGAGCAACCTCAGGTTCTGGTTTTTCAACCATATCTTTTACCATATAAATTCCAGGTTCAATTTCATTTCCAGCAATTACCCCATATTTATTTGTATCTTCTTTTGGAATTTCTTCAATAGCAACAATTGAACAACCATATTTTTTATATAGTTCTACCATTTGAGCTAAAACACCTTTAGAAGGAGCATCACATAAGTCATCTGCTAATAAAACAGCGAATGGTTGGTCTCCAATTAAAGTTTCACCACATAAAATAGCATGACCTAAACCTTTCATCTCAATTTGTCTTGTATATGAGAATGTACATTTAGTAATAACAGATCTAATTTCTGTTAAATAATGTTCTTTGCTTGTACCTTTGATTTGATGCTCAAGCTCATAAGAAATATCAAAGTGATCTTCAATTGCTCTTTTACCTCTACCTGTAACAACTGCCATTGTATCCATACCAGCAGCTAATGCTTCTTCAACTCCATATTGAATTAATGGTTTTGTTAAAACAGGTAGCATCTCTTTAGGAGTAGCTTTTGTCGCAGGTAAAAATCTTGTTCCATATCCCGCAGCAGGAAATAGACATTTTTTTATTGGTGTATGTTTATTGCTCATTTTTACTTTCCTTTTATTTCTTCTAATGGTTTAATTAAAATATGTAAACATTTTAATATTTTCTGTGTTTTTGCTTCAAATCTTATAACTAATTTTGGAGTAGAGTGTTACTAACTCTTACTAACAATTAACTTTAATATAAAATGTCTCTAATGTAATACTATATAAAAATAGATACACTCATTATTTAAGTTTTCTTATTTGTAATAATTGTCAAAATTTTGTTTATAACAAATTTGTGACTGTTATTATATGGAATTTTTCATAAAAATTGTGAAAAAATAGTAAAAAGATTAATAATTGAAGTAAATGAAGAAAAAAACATTCAAAAACCCCAATAAAAAGCTAGTAAAAATTCAAAAACCCAACAAATTCAAAAATTTAAGC
>CAZDFZ010000324.1:0-1559 GCA_964504855.1 uncultured Aliarcobacter sp. | reverse complement strand
GGAAATTTAATGTAATTTTGTTTAGACAAAATATGTACATAAATTTATATAAATTTCATAAAATCAAAAACTAAGGAATAACTTTGAAAAAACTACTACTAATCCTACTTTTGAGCATACTATCATTTGCTTCAAATTTACCAACTAATTCTGTTGTAAAAATATCTGCAACTTCTGCTCGTGCAAATTATTTAGAACCTTGGGAAAATCCAACATTTAACACATATATAGGTTCAGGTGTAATAATCAAAGATAATCAAATCTTAACTTCTGCACATGTTGTAAGTAGTGGAAAATTTATAGAAGTTCAAAAAGAAAATGATAGTAAAAAATATGATGCTACTATTAAATATATCTCTAATCAAGTTGATTTAGCAATACTTGAAATTAGTGATAAATCATTTTTTACTAATACAAAACCTTTGGAAATTACTGAAGATGTAAAAATAAAAGATAGTGTAACTGCTATTGGTTATCCAATAGGAGGAAATACAGTATCAACAACAAATGGGATAGTTTCAAGAATTGAATATACATCTTATGTTTGGAATCCATGGGGATATTTTCTTGCTATTCAAATTGATGCAGCTATAAATCCTGGAAATAGTGGTGGACCTGTTTTAAATAAAGATAATAAAATAGTTGGTATTGCTATGATGAAATTAACTAGTGCAGATAATATTAGTTATATTGTTCCATCTATTGTAATTAATACATTTTTAAATGATATTAAAGATGGTAAAGTTGATGGTTTCCCACAAACAAGAACAAGAGTACAACATATAGAAAATCAAGATATGAAAGATTATTTAGGTTTAAAAGATGATTATGGTGTACTTATTACTAAAGTAGATGTTGAAGATGTTGAATTAAAAGAAAATGATGTATTAGTTTCAATAAACGGTAAAAAAATATCAAATGATGGAAAAATTGATTCTAAATATGGAAAAGTAAATTTAAATTATGAAATTGATAATAAACAAATTGGTGAAACTGTAAAATACGAAATTATTAGAAATAAAACAAAAATCAATGTTGATTGTAAAATGAGATACTCAAAACCATTAATTCCTTATGAATATGGAAATGAACCTAGATATTTTATATTTGGTGGATTAACTTTTTCTCCACTTACTCAAAACTATTTAATGAAATTAGGTTCAAAAACTGATTTTATTGATGGTTTAACATACAAAGATGAGAAAACAGCTGATATTACTGAAAGAGTTGTTTGGCTTCAAAAGATATTCCCAAATAAAGTTAATAGAGGATATTTCTCAAATAGTTATATAGTTACAAAAGTAAATGGTATTGCTGTTAAAAACTTCAATCACCTTATTAATATTATTGATACTACAAAAGATGAATATGTAACATTTGAATTTATGGAAAGTGCAAAAATATTTATAACAACAAAAGAAGCAAGAGAAAGTTTAGAACAAATTAAAACTGCTTATGGTTTAAAAAGTGATAGAAGAGTAGATTAACTTGCAAACTCTTTCTTGGCATTTAACCTCTAACATCAATGATTTGAGAAATTTGTTTTCTCAAATCATATT
>CAZDFZ010000323.1:0-1561 GCA_964504855.1 uncultured Aliarcobacter sp. | reverse complement strand
ATTGGTTGTATCAAATGCTAATGCGAAGGAATTTATAGGTAAAGATGATGTTAAATCAAAAACAATAAATAAAAAAGTAAATGTTTCATATGACGTAAAACCAACTACTATTATTAATAAAAAAGTAGAATATAAGCCATTAAAAATTGAAACACCAAAAGAATCAAAAGTAATTACTGCGAATAAATCAAATGATGACGAGTGGGAGAGTTTTTAAACTCTTTCAACTTTCTTGAATATAATCTTTTTTGAATTTCTTTAAACCATAAAATAAAAAAATAAATTATTAGTTACAAAAATACAAGCTATATTAGAGAATCTATCTTGGAATTGCTATTCTAATGCTATAAACTAATGATTATTTATTAAAAAAAGTTATACAATATTAGTAAGTTAATTAGCAGGATGTAAAGATGAAAAATTTAAGTACAAAGATAAAGTTACTAATGTTTCCTCTGGTATTTATAATTATAGTAGCAGTATCAGGTGTTGTATATAGTTATTACAGTGGAATAGAAGATAAAAGAAACAAAGTTGCTTTAGAAACAGAAGAATTTGTTCAAGAATTGTTGAAAGGAAGAATATCTGTTTATCAATTTTTGAGAAATCCAATTGGGGAAAATGCACAAAAAGTAAGAACTAATTTTAGCACATTAGAAAAAAATGTTTTAAAACTGAAATCTCTTGTAAGTGTTGAAAAGAACAAAGTTTTATGTGATGAAATCATAGATTCATCAAAAGCATATATTAAAACTTTTGATGAATTTGCTGATAAATGGATTTCAGATTTTAGTGAAGGTAAAACAGAATCAGCTGAAATAAAAGCAACTATCAAAAAAATGGCTCAAGCAGGAGAAGTTTTAGAGGCTAAGATAAAAGAAATAAATAAAAGTGCAGTAGAGTTAAGGGAAGAAGCTCATAGTACATTTAATACTGTATTAGTAATTTTAATAATTTCTGCAATAGTTTTGTTTATAGGAATTTCAATAGTTATATCAAATATAATTAGTAAATCTTTGGTTGATTTTAAAAATGGATTAATATCTTTTTTTGATTATTTAAATAGAAAAACTACAAAAACGTGTCTATTGGATGAGAGTTCAAAAGATGAATTTGGAGAAATGGCATTATTTGTAAATGAAAATATAAAGCAAATAGAGCGAACTTTAGATCAAGATATAGCTTTGATTGAAGATGGTAAAATAACTATGGCAAGGGTTAATAATGGTTGGTATGGACAATTTATAGAAAAATCAACATCAAACGCAGCTCTTGAAGAGTTTAAAAATAATGTGAATCAGATGATTCAAAGTACTAAAGATAGATTTGAAGAAGTAGATGTTATTTTAGAAAAATATGCTAATTTAAATTATACAGAAACATTAAGAATGCATCCTAATGATGAAAAAGGTGGTGTGTTTGAAAGATTAGTATTTGGAATTAACAGTTTACAAAATTCAATTACTCAAATGTTAATTGAAAATAAAACAAATGGATTAACACTTGATGAAAGTTCAAATATATTACTTACAAATGTTGATAAATTAAATCAAAGCTCAAA
>CAZDFZ010000322.1:0-1589 GCA_964504855.1 uncultured Aliarcobacter sp. | reverse complement strand
TAATCCATCAATTAAAACATCTTAATAACTTTTTGCAAATTCTAAATATTTAACGTGACCCACATGTAAAATATGCACACAACCTTTTGTAAATACTATTTTTTTATCTTTTTTATGTAGCTCTGTTGAGAGTTTTTTTATTTCTTCAAATGTTTTTATATGAATTGATGAATTTGATTTATGTAAACTAGATTCATATTCATATATTTCATTAATAGTTGCTGTTGCACTTCCTATTTTTCCTACTACAACACCAGCTGCTAAATTTGCAAATGTAACCGCTTCTTCTATATTTAAATTATTTGATATTGCATATGCAATAGAAGCTATAACAGTATCTCCAGCACCTGTAACATCAAATACTTCTCTTGCAACCGTAGGTTTAATTATAAGATTTTCATCAAATATTGCAATTCCTTGCTCACTTAAAGTAATTAAAGAAACTGATAAATCACAATCATTTTTTAGTTTTTTAATAGCAGCAATTAAAGATATTTCATCTTTTATATCTATATTTGTAGCTTCTATAGCCTCTTTTTTATTTGGAGTTAGAGTATAAGCACCTTTATATTTGCTATAAGCTTCTCCTTTTGGATCAACAAATACTTTTTTATTGTGTTGATTGGCTATAGAAATAATATTTTGTGTCAAAGATGTAGTTAGCACACCTTTGCCATAATCAGATAAAATAATTGAGTCATATTTATTAATATTTATTGATAATTTCTCAATAATCTCTACTTCATTATTTTTTGAAATATCTTCAATACTCTCTTTATCATATCTTAATACTTGTTGTTGAGAAGCTATAAGCCTACTTTTTTTAGATGTTTTTCTATTTGTTTCAATAATCAACATTTCAGAATTCACATTAATTTTATTTAAAAGTATTTTTAATTCTGCAGCTGCATCATCATTTCCAATTACACTAATAACATCAACATTTGATCCCATTGCTCTAAGATTATTTATTACATTACCAGCTCCACCTAAAACAGAGCTTTCTTTTTGAACATTAACAACTTGCACAGGAGCTTCAGGTGAAATTCTTTCGCATTTTCCCCATAAATAGTGATCAATCATTAAATCACCAATTACTAATATATTTGTCTTTCCAAATTTAAAGTTATTCATTTTTTAATCTCTTCATCAAATAATCTTTTAATTTCTGGAATATAGGCAATTATGCCATCCTCCATAGAAAATTTTGGTTCATATCCTAAATTTTCTTTTGTAGTTTGAATATTCGCTTGAGTAAAAAACTGATATTGTCCAACATATGGATTTGGAATATACTCTTTCCCATTATCAATTTCTAACTCTTTTTGTAAAATATTTACTATATCTTCAAAACTTCTAGCCTTTCCTGTTCCAACATTGTAAACACCTGATTTTTTGGGATTACAAGCTTTTATATTTGCTTGAATAATATCTTCAATATAGATAAAATCTCTTAAAATTTTATCACTTCCCTCAAATAATTTTGGAGTTAATCCTTTTAGTATTTGGTGACCAAATTGAATGACCATAGAAGCAGTTTTATTTTTATAAAACTCTCTTGGACCATAAACATTAAAGTATTTTAATCC
>CAZDFZ010000321.1:0-1598 GCA_964504855.1 uncultured Aliarcobacter sp. | reverse complement strand
AATTGCTGCTTAGGGATTATAATTTCTGAGTATGTTTTAGGGTTGACAGATCAGTTACCAGAGTCTTTAAGGACTCTAATAACTTTTTGTAGGTTTTGATTAAGACTCTTCATGATTGAGTCCATCATTTGACGGAAGAGTGTTATTCCCTTTATCTTTTAACCTTCTGTCATAATAAGGATTATTCTCTAAAAATTTACTTTTAATTCTTGTAATAGAATGTACTTTTGTCGCTATATAATTGTGAACAGATACACTATATACATCTTCAAAATATTTTTTTACTAATCTATTGTTAGCACCATCACTTGCATAATCATCAGGATTATGCTTTATTAATTCTTCAATATAATCTCTTAATGTATCATCTATTTGAGCTACATAACTATTTTTCATTATGCACCTCACCACTAAACAACGCTAAAACTTCTTCTGTATCAAATACAGTAACTCTTGAACTAACTTTTATAGGTGTTAGTTTTCCTTGTTTTGCATATAGCCATACTGTTGATAATCCAACACCAAATTCTGAAGCAACCTGATTAGCTCTTAATCTTTTAGGTAATTCTGTACTTAAATCTTTATTCAATTTATATCTTTCACTATTTCTCCAAATAGATAAGGACTAAAGCTTTAGATTTTAATAGAGTTGATTAATTTGGATTTAACTCTATTGGGTTAACTTGAATAGAAGTATATAAGTAATTTAAATTTATTTTAAAGGGGAATTTTCTCAAAATTTCACCAAATCAAAGTAATTCTTGCCATTGTTTATTGATGATATATAAGTGTAGTATTTTAGTTTTTCGTTTTGCATCTTTTGTTTTATTATTAGTTGGATCAATATGATAAGGTGTTTCATTAGAAATTTTTTTAAAAGCATCATACCATCTAAAAAGTTCATCATTTATACTCCATAAATTTATCCCGTTTTTAATTTGACCTTTAGGTAATAATTTAGTAGGTAAAATTTTTAATTCTTTATCTTCGATCTCTTGTATTTCAAATTTACCAAATTTTACAAATTTAGGTATTTTATTAATACTTATACATTCTAAGTATTCAAATGAATCAATATATTCAGTTACATTAAATTCTTCTCCATTTTCAACTTTTATCACTTCATATTCAAAATTTAACCCACAAGTTTTCTGTAAATAGTCATTTATATCTCTATTTATTTCTTCCATAAATCCAGTATTTATAAATTCCTTTGTATATTGTAAAACATCAGGGTGTCTTATTGCCATTTTTATTATAATTTCATATAACTCTCTTCTAGTCATTAATATCCTTTAAACTCAGAATATAATCACTCCAAAAATTCATAAGGGGGATAAGTTGATTTAGATAATCGCTTTTATGTGCATAAGCTCTAACAACTTTTGATTTCTCTTGATGGTCTAAAGCTCTTTCTTTTACCTCAAAGCTAAATTTACTATCAAGATCTAAGGTTTCTACCATACTTCTAAATGTACCTCTAAATCCATGAAGTCTTATCTTACGACCTTTTTTATCATCATTAAACCCCATTCTTTGTAAAGCTGTCAAACGAAGTGCTAAACTGGGCAGTTGAACTTTAAAAAAAGTTACTTTCC
>CAZDFZ010000320.1:581-1599 GCA_964504855.1 uncultured Aliarcobacter sp. | reverse complement strand
ATGGTGTTATTAAAAGAACAAGTGCTGATTATATGGGAATGCTTGGAACTGTAATAAACGGTATAGCTATGCAAGAAGCTTTAGAACATAAAGGTTTAAATGCAAGGTTACAAACAGCTATTAAAATGGAACAAATTGCTGAACCATTTATTGTAAGAAGAGCTATTAGACACCTAGAGAGAGGTAGAGTTGTAATTTTTGGTGCTGGAACTGGAAATCCATACTTTACAACAGATACAGGTGCAACTTTAAGAGCTACAGAAATTGGCGCTTCTATGCTTATTAAAGCTACAAAAGTTGATGGTGTTTATGATAGAGACCCAATGAAATATCCCGATGCAAAAAAATTAGAAGTTTTATCTTATGATAGGGCGTTAGAAGACCATATCAAAGTTATGGATGACACTGCAATAGCATTAGCAAAAGATAATAAACTTCCAATTGTTGTTGCAAATATGAATGAAAAGGGTAACCTACTAAAAATCATCAAAGGTGATTACAGTAGATGTTCAATAGTTAAATAATATATCAAAAGGAATAATTTATGATGAGATTAGAAGAAAGAATATCAAAAGCTTTAAAACAAGTTGATAATGATAGATATGTTTTAGCAATCGCAGTAGGTCAAAGAGCTGATGAATTAAGCAAAGGTGCAAAACCTTTATTAGAATTAAATACTCAAAAAATGAAATATACTGATATTGCAATTGATGAAATTGCAAGTGGTTTACTTAAAATCGAAGGTTTTGTAGACAAAAAATAGAGATAAACTTAATGTTTATCTCTTAATAGTCTTAATATACTATGGATCCATTTATCAAAAAAATTCAACAGATAAGAAATGTTGAAGACGCAATTAATGAACTAGCTACACAAACAGAAATAACTCCAAAATTAAATGAAATTATAAATTTTATTATTCAAGCACATGAAGGTCAATATAGAAAAAGTGGCGAGCCCTATTGTGTTCATCCTATATTAGTTGCTTCAATAACAGCCCATTTTTCAAAAGAAAAAG
>CAZDFZ010000320.1:0-571 GCA_964504855.1 uncultured Aliarcobacter sp. | reverse complement strand
TACATGATGTGGTTGAAGATACTGAATATTCTTTAGATTATATAAAAGAAAAATGGGGAACAGATATTGCCCATATGGTTGATGGTTTAACAAAAATTGTTGAAATCAGAGAGCATGAATTTATAGCTTCAAATGATGCAACTGATTCAAAAATAATATCTTCAGCACTTACATTTAGAAAAATGCTAATTGCTTCAATTGATGATGTAAGAGTATTAATTGTTAAACTATGTGATAGATTACATAATATGCTAACACTTAGTGTTTTACCAATAAATAAACAAAGAAGAATCGCTGAAGAGACTTTGGTTGTTTATGTTCCAATTCCTAATAGACTAGGAATTTCTACTTTAAAAAATGAACTTGAAGATTTAGCATTTTTTTATATTTATCCAAAAGAATATAAAAAAATTGATGATTTTCTAAAAGAGCAACAAAGTGCTATGCAATTAACATTTAACACTTTTATCTCTACTACTAAAAATCTTTTAGAAAAAAATGGTTATGACTTAGATAAAATAAAAATCTACAGCAGAATAAAACATCATTATTCAATCTATTTAAAAATGCA
>CAZDFZ010000319.1:0-1605 GCA_964504855.1 uncultured Aliarcobacter sp. | reverse complement strand
TAACTATAAGAAAAGAGAATAATTCAGACCCCATTTTTTTTAATTAAGCCTAATTATACAATATTTTGAAATGTTTTTTAAATAAAAAACATTTTATTTTAAGTAATTTATAATAAATTGTCAAAAAAAGTCTTATAAAACAGAAAATATCTACATAATTAAAATATTAATATTAAATAAAAGTTGAAAATTTTTATAAAGATAAATTTTTAATCTTAGTTATCAAACTGCTAAACTTGCCAAAGAGAGATTAAGAGATTATATGAGAATTTTTAAATAAACATAATATTAATAATAAATATTTTATAAGTTTTAATGGAAAAACTTGACCAATAACTTGTCTATTATTCTAAATGAAATCAATATTTTAGAATAATTTTACAGAAAAAAGCTTACAAAAAAGCAATATTCTCCATAAGAAGGGAAATTCAGTATCTTACTCGTAAGATACTAACTCTTTTTTCATTTTTTCTTGATTTAATTTTTTACAAGCAACTTTATAGTGTTCTTGTACTTTTTCATCGTCTTCTTTAACTATTGCTTTAATCTCTTCAATAGATTTTCCCTCTTCGAAAGCTACAAAAACTTTATACTCTTTTTTTGTAAATTTTCTTTTTAGAACTTCTTTTAGTTCCTCATCATCCCTTAATGTTCCAACAAGTTTATCAATATGTTTTAATAAAGAGTTTGTAAAATTCATCTGTTTCCTTTTATTTTGTTAACCAATTTTCCATTGATTTTATGTCATTATAAGAAGTCATATCAAGCATAATAGGAGTAATTGATACATAATTTGCTTTTATTGCTTCAAAGTCGCAATCTTTATTTGAAGATGGTTTCCAAATAAGTGGATGTAATCCAATCCAATAATACTCTTCACCTCTTGGATTTAAGTGTCTATGAGTATCATTTCCATATTCTCTATATCCAGCTTTTGTAATTTTTATTCCATTACACTCTTCAGCCTTTATTGGTGGAATATTAACATTTAAAAACTTTCTTTCATCTAATGGGAATTTATCACCTAAAATTTTAGAAGCTAATTTCACGATTACCTCTTTTGCAAGTGCAAAATCCCAACCATTTTTGATATCTTGACAGTTGTCTTTACAAACTTGTGATATAGCGATTGCTGGAATTCCATGAATTACAGCTTCCATTGCACCTGCTGCTGTTCCACTATATGTTATATCTTCTCCCATATTCGCACCAATATTAATTCCACTTATTACTAAGTCAGGTTTATATCCATCTTTGAATAGATTACTTATAGATATAAAAATACAATCAGTTGGAGTTCCATCATCAATTTTATAAAAATCATCTTCAATACATACCATTCTTAATGGTCTTTCTAAAGTCAAAGAGTGCCCACAAGCTGATTTATTTCTTGCTGGTGCTACAACTGTGATTTTTGCCAATGGAGCTAAAGCTTCAATTAAAGCCTTTAATCCAACTGCATCAAATCCATCATCATTTGTCAGTAGTATGTGTTTCATCAACTATATATGCTGCTTCAATTTGGTGTAATAGTGCTTCAAGATTTGTAGATACTTTTATACCTGTTTCTAGTTCTAAATCGGCTAATTTTGATTTTACTAGTAA
>CAZDFZ010000318.1:0-1607 GCA_964504855.1 uncultured Aliarcobacter sp. | reverse complement strand
TAATGCCTAATGTTTGAAGATTTAAAACCACATATAGCAGATTTAAGAAAAAGATTAGTTATTTCTACGATCACTGTTGCAGTGATGTTTTTTGTATGTTTTTCATATTATGAACCTATTTTAAATTGGATGATGGTTCCCGTTCAATCTTCTTTACCTGCAAACTCTCAAATGGTTGCAGTTGAAATTCAAGAAACATTTTTTACAGCTTTACAAGTATCATTTTTTGCAGGTTTCATATTTTCTTTACCTGTAATATTTTGGCAATTATGGTTATTTTTTGCTCCAGGACTTTATGACCATGAAAAAAAATTAGTTGTTCCTTTTGTTCTTTTTGGAACACTTATGTTTTTAATTGGTTGTGCATTTGCTTATTATGTGGTTGTACCATTAGGATTTAACTTTTTAATTGCATTTGGTTCAGCTGTTGTAACAGTATTACCAAGTATTGGTAAATATGTTGATTTCTTCACTAAATTACTATTTGGATTTGGTATTGCTTTTGAATTACCAGTTATTACATTTTTACTTGCAAAAGTAGGACTTGTTGATGATAGAATGTTAAAAGATTTTTTTAGATATGCAATTGTAATTATCTTTATAGTTGCAGCAATATTAACTCCTCCAGATGTTTTAAGTCAATGTTTAATGGCTGCACCATTAATTTTACTTTATGGAGTATCGATTTATATTGCAAAAGTATTTAATCCTGCACCAAAAGATGAAGATGAGGAAGAAAATGAGGAAGAAGAACTAGATGAGGAAAAGGAAAAATAAAATTGCTTGACCCGTTAAAAACTTCAAGCTATGATTATGATTTACCAAAAGAACTTATAGCTACACATCCAGTAAGCCCAGCAGATTCTGCTAGGCTTTTAGTTTACAACAGAACAACTCAAACTATCACTCATACTACTTTTAAACATCTTATGGATTTTTTGCCAAATAATTTATCAGTTTTTTTAAATGATACAAAAGTTATAAAAGCTAGAATTTTTGGAACAAAAGAGACAGGTGGAAAAATTGAATTATTACTTAATAAACCGCTATTTATGGATAGATACCTAGTAATGATTGGTGGGAAAGTAAGAGTTGGAACGCAATTATTTTTTGATGAAAGTCTAATGGCAGAAGTTTTAGAAATAAATGAAGATGGAAGCCGCGTTGTAAAGTTTTCTCAAAATAATAAAAAATTAGATTTTTTAGAACTTGTTGATATTTTAAATAAAATTGGTCATTTACCACTTCCTCCGTATATGAATAGAAGTGATGAAAAAGAGGATGAAAAAGATTATCAAACATTGTTTGCAAAAAATTATGGAGCAGTTGCAGCTCCAACTGCATCACTTCATTTTACACCTGAACTTTTAGAAAAAATAAATGCTAAATATAGTGTTAATTATCTAACACTTCATGTTGGAGCTGGTACTTTTAAGCCAGTTGATGTGGATGATATTTTAAATCATCCAATGCATAGTGAGTATTTTGAAATAGGAATTGAAGCTAAAAAAGCTTTAGATAATGCTCAAAAAGTTTTAGCTGTTGGAACAACAGTAACTAGAACTGTTGAATATTATGCAAGAACAAATAAAATTCAAGGTGAATGT
>CAZDFZ010000317.1:0-1611 GCA_964504855.1 uncultured Aliarcobacter sp. | reverse complement strand
AGTCATGAAATTAAGAGATGTTCTAGTTCGAGAATTCAAATTTGCGAAGAGTGAATTAAAGAAATTATTTCCATTGTAATTATATTATTTGAGGAAGTTCAACAAACTGTGTCAAGCATGAAGGAATAATTTTTCAATAATGAAAAATTATTGATGAAAGTAACTCAGGATAAAGATAAATTAGTTGAGTAATTTATCTTTATCTAAAGCAAGAAGAGGTTTGACATGAAAAAGAATACAAGGAATAAGGATTTGGCAGAAGTAAGTGTAGCAGAGCAAGTAACCAATTTGCCATCGATTCAAAATGAAGCATTAGCTGAGATTGTAAGAGGTTTGTATGCAGGTAAGCCATTACTTGGCCAGGGTGGTTTATTAACGAATTTAGTTAAGGATTTGACACAAATAGCTTTGCAATGTGAGATGGAATCTCATTTAGTTGAAGATAGTTTAGAGCAAGGCAATAATCGTAGAAATGGTATTACAACTAAGACTATGAGAACTGGTTCAGGTAGCTTTGAACTTGAAGTACCAAGAGATCGTAATAGTAGTTTTGAGCCACAATTGATTAAAAAGCGACAGACTATATTAAATGAGGAGCTAGATAACAAAATACTTGCACTATATGGACTTGGCACATCTTACGATGCAATAGCTAGTCACTTACAAGAGATTTATGGAGTAGAAGTATCAGCAGCTACTATATCAAATGTTACAGATAAATTAGTGCCTCTGCTAAATGAATGGCGAATGCGTCCTCTTGAAACAATTTATGCAGTAATGTTTTTAGATGCAATGTTTTTTAAAGTAAAGCAAGATAATAAGGTAATGACTAAGGTGATCTACAATATTATGGGTATTAACCAATCTGGACAGAAGGACATACTGGGATTTTATGCTTGCGAATCAGAAGGAGCGCATTTTTGGTTATCTGTGTTGAATGATTTAAAATCGAGAGGAGTAGAGGATGTATTAATAGCATGTATAGATGGATTAAAGGGTTTTCCTGAAGCAATAAATACAGCATTTCCCAAGACTGAAGTACAGCTTTGCGTTGTGCATCAAATTCGTAATTCTCTAAAGCATGTAGCAAGTAAAAATCAAAAAGAATTTATGGTAGATTTGAAAACAGTTTACCAAGCAACAAGTAAGGATGTAGCAGAATATAATCTGCTGCAACTTGAGGAGAAATGGGGCAGAAAATACCCGATGGTGATCAAATCCTGGCAACAAAATTGGGATAATTTAACTACTTATTTTAAATATTCTGCTGACGTCAGAAGGCTGATTTACACGACTAATCCGATAGAAGGATTTCATCGTCAGATCAGAAAATATACTAAAACCAAAGGTGCATTTACGTCAGAAAATGCTTTGTTTAAATTGATGTTTTGTGCTATAAAGCAGATTACGGCTAAATGGAATATGCCAATACCAAATTGGGCATTGACCATTTCACAGCTGGATATTTATTTTCCAGATAGATTAAAATTTGGAAGATAATTTTGCAAATGACACAGTTTGCTGAACGTATCCTTTTTGATTTTTTAAAAAATAAATTTGAGATAGAACACACAAGGCACAGATCAATTGCCAACTTCTTTGTTCATATAC
>CAZDFZ010000316.1:0-1620 GCA_964504855.1 uncultured Aliarcobacter sp. | reverse complement strand
GAAGAGTTGAACACTCTATTTTACTTGAATTATTTACAAGTGAAGGAATTGGAACACAATTCATAAGAGTTGATAATCCAAATAATGGCATTGATATGCAAAAACTATTAAGCGAATAAGGAAAATATATTATGTACTTTATAGAAACAAGAGGAAATGATGGAATAAAACCAGCTGAAGTTAAATTTAGTGAAGCAATACTAAATCCAAGTACTTCATTTGGTGGGCTTTATGTTCCAAAAAACTTACCAAAATTAGAAGAAAATTTTGTTCAAAATCATGTGAATAAAAGTTATAAAGAGTTAGCTTTTAATATCTTAAAAGCTTTTGAAATAGATATTAGCGATGAAGAGATAAACAAAGCATTAGCTTTATATGACAAATTTGATGATGCCTCAAATCCTTGTCCAGTTGTAAAAGTAAAAGATGATTTATTTGTACATGAACAATATCATGGACCAACGCGTGCTTTCAAAGATATGGCACTTCAACCATTTGGTTCTATTTTGAGTTCAATTGCAAAAAAAAGAGATGAAAAATATCTTATCTTAGCTGCAACTTCTGGAGATACAGGACCAGCTGCACTTGCAACTTTTAAAAATAAAGAAAATATTCAAGTAGCTTGTTTATATCCTGATGGTGGAACTAGTGATGTTCAAAGACTTCAAATGGTTTGTGAAGATGGTGAAAATTTAAAAGTTATTGGTATAAAAGGAAATTTCGATGATGCACAAAATGCATTAAAAAATCTTTTGGCATCAAGCACTTTTAAAGAAGAGTTACAAAAAGACAATATCAAATTAAGTGCTGCAAACTCTGTAAACTTTGGAAGAATTATTTTTCAAATAATCTATCACTTTTGGTCATATATTCAACTTTTAAAACAAGAAGAGATTACATTTGGAGAAAAAATCTATTTAGTTGTTCCATCTGGAAACTTTGGGAATGTACTTGGAGCATTTTATGCACTTCAAATGGGATTACCAATAGAGAAACTTTTGGTTGCTTCAAATGAGAATAATATCCTAACGCAATGGATAAATACAGGTATTTATGATATTAGAGGAAAAGAGTTAATTCTTACAAAATCTCCAGCTATGGATATTTTAAAATCTTCAAATATTGAAAGAGTAATTTATTCTTTATTTGGTGCAAAAAGAACAAAAGAATTAATGGAAGATTTAAACAACAATAATATTTTCCAAATGAGTAAAGATGAAACAAAAGAACTTCAAAATTACTTTAGTGCAATTTATTCAGATGATACTTTTGGAACTAACACTATCAAAGAGTTTTTAGATGATGGATACTTAATGGATCCACATACTGCTACTTGTATTAAAGCATATAATGAGTTAAAAGAAAAACCTTTAAAAACTGTACTTTATTCAACTGCTGAATGGACAAAATTCTCTCCAACAGTTTTAAATGCTCTAAAACAAAATAGTGAAAAATATAGTGATAAAGAGGCTTTAGAAGAAATTTCATCAAAATATAATGCAACTTTACCACAAAGCATAAAAGATTTATTTAATGCAAAAATAAATCATTCATCTATTGTTGAAAAAGAAAATATTGAATCTGAAATAATAAAATTTATTAGAAAATCATAAGATTTTC
>CAZDFZ010000315.1:0-1623 GCA_964504855.1 uncultured Aliarcobacter sp. | reverse complement strand
TTGACAAAATCGAGCAAATCAATCCGACAATTGATGAATATGAAGAGTTGAATTTAATAAAAAAAAGATTAGCAAAAAAAGAAAAAATTGAAATAGCTATAAAAAAAGCATCAGGGATTATGGAGTTTACTCATAATGTGACAGCCGCTTTAGAGTTAATGGAAGTTGATTCTTCTTTTTTTGATGAAACTATGAATGAATTGAATAATACTTTTGAAAAATTTAATGATTCTTTACATGAATTAGAAGATGTAAAT
Organism: uncultured Aliarcobacter sp.; assembly: GCA_964504855.1. Taxonomy (GTDB): domain Bacteria; phylum Campylobacterota; class Campylobacteria; order Campylobacterales; family Arcobacteraceae; genus Aliarcobacter. The sequence goes on along the minus strand of CAZDFZ010000315.1, from coordinate 1,366 downwards.
ATAGAAAATGTTTTAGATAGAATTGAAAAATTATCAGCACTACAAAAAAGATTTGGCTCTATCGAAGAGTGCTTAAAATATAAAGAGCAAAAGAAAGCTGAACTTGAATCTTATGAAAACATCTTCTTTCAAAAAGAAAAATTAGAAAAAAGATATGAAGAATTAAATAAAAAACTATTTGATTTTGCAAAACAAATATCAAATTATAGACAAGAGAGTTCATTTATTTTAGAAGAAAAAATAAATGAGTATCTTAAATTTTTATATTTAAGCAATGCAAAAATCATATTAAATGAGAAATCGCTTGATTCCTTTGGAGTAGATGAAGTAATTTTTGAGCTTAATGGAGTTGCTCTTGATACTATTAGTTCAGGAGAATATAACAGATTAAGATTGGCATTACTTACTTCTATGAGCGAATTTGATATTGTAGATAATGGAATTTTATTTTTAGATGAAATTGATGCAAATTTAAGTGGAAAAGAGAGTGATGCAATCTCGAAAGTTTTAGAAAAATTAAGTAATTCTTATCAAATATTTGCGATTTCACATCAACCACAATTAACATCAAGTGCAAATCAACATTTTTTAGTGGATAAAATAGATGGAAAATCTATTGTAAGAGAGTTAAATAATGAAGAAAAAATCAATGAAATTGCAAGAATGATAAGTGGAGAAGAAGTTACTTCTGAAGCTTTTGAGTTTGCAAAAAATCTTTTAAAATAGGCTCTTTAAAAGAAGAGTAAATCTATCCCTTATATATTTATTTAAAAATAGATATAATGGCAACCAAAAATTAATTAATATGATAAATAGTTAAAATTAAAGGAATTATATGAATAACGAAAAAGTAGAGTTATTATCACCTGCTGGAAATTTAGAAAAATTAAAAATTGCTATTAAATACGGTGCAGATGCTGTATATGCAGGTGTTAGTCACTTTAGTTTAAGAATTAGAGCTGGAAAAGAGTTTACCTTTGAAACATTTAAAGAAGGTATTGATTATGCTCATGCAAGAGGTAAAAAAGTATATGCAACAATTAATGGTTTTCCATTTAACTCTCAAATAGATTTATTAAAAAAACACATAGCTACAATGGCTGCATTAAAACCAGATGGTTTTATTGTTGCAGCACCAGGTGTTGTGAAATTATGTAGAGAGATTGCTCCTCAAATTGATATTCATCTTTCTACACAAGCAAATGTTTTAAACTATCTAGATGCACAAGTTTATTGGGATATGGGTGTAAAAAGAATTGTTGTTGCTAGAGAAATATCTTTAAAAGATGTTGTTGAAATTAAAAAACATTTACCAGATATGGAAATAGAGATTTTTGTTCATGGTTCTATGTGTTTTGCATATAGT
>CAZDFZ010000314.1:0-1630 GCA_964504855.1 uncultured Aliarcobacter sp. | reverse complement strand
TACCTTGGTTTGATGAAAAAGTATTTATCAATAAAGTTTGTTTAGATGCAACTTGTCCACAATCAGGTCAAACAGACTATAAAAAATGTGCAGTAAAAATTTATCAAGCATAAAAAGAGACAAATAAATGAATTCATCAAAAAATCAACCAGTAAGTGAAAGAAGAAAATTCTTTTTAGATATTGCAAGAGCCGCTGGTCTTGCAATACTTGGTGGATTAACTTGGAGTGCTTATGTTAGTGAAGTAAGGGCTACTTCATTAATTTTAAGACCACCAGGTGCTCTTGATGAAAATGATTTTTTAGCAACTTGTATTAAATGTGGTATGTGTGTAGAGGCATGTCCTTTTGATACTTTAAAATTGGCGAAACCAGGTGATAATAAACCTTTAGGAACTCCATTTTTTGAACCTAGAAAAATTCCTTGTTATATGTGTACTGATATTCCTTGTGTACCTGTTTGTCCAACAAATGCACTAGATATCAAATCTGTAAAAAACAAAGATAATAAGCTAGATATTTCAAAAGCTAAAATGGGTGTTGCTGTTATTGATAGTAGTTCATGTATTGCTTATTGGGGAATTCAGTGTGATGCTTGTTATAGAGCTTGTCCTTTATTGGGTGAAGCTATCACTATTGAATACTCAAAAAATGAAAGAACTGGTAAACATGCATTTTTAAAACCTATTGTACATGTGGATATTTGTACAGGATGTGGATTATGCGAAAAAGCTTGTGTTACTCAAAAAGCAGCAATTTTTGTTCTTCCTAGAGAAGTAGCTTTAGGAAAAGCTGGAGATCATTATATTCAAGGCTGGAATAGTGACGATGAAAAAAGATTACAAGATGCAACAGCTGAAACAACAAAAACAAAACTAAGTAAAGATGGTGTAGTTAACTCTTTAAATAATTCTAAAGATATGGAGGACTTATTGAAATGATAAAAAAATATAGATTCCTAATCGCAAGAAGAGTTACACAAATCTCTATTATGGTTTTATATGTAATTGCAAATATTTTTGGAATAAATATTCTAATGGGGAATTTAAGTTCATCATTAGTTTTAAAAACTATTCCATTAAGCGATCCATATGCAGTTATGCAAATGGCTTTTGCAGGTGCTGTAATATCATTTGATGTTTTGTTGGGAGCTTTTTTTATCACTATATTTTACATGATTATTGGTGGTAGGTCATTTTGTTCTTGGGTTTGCCCAGTTAATATTATTACTGATTTGGCAAATTTTTTAAGACGAAAATTAGGATTTAACCAAATCCAAAAAAAACAACCTGCATCAAGAATTATAAGATATTGGGTGATAGCAATTAGCTTTGTTTTATCTTTTATTATGGGTATTGCAGCTTTTGAACTTATTTCTCCTGTTTCTATGATTCATAGGGGAATTATTTTTGGTTTAGGCTTTGGTTGGGCAACTATGGTTGTTATTTTTCTTTTTGATTTATTTGTTTTAAAAAATGGTTGGTGTGGATATATTTGTCCTCTTGGTGGATTTTATTCACTAATTGGAAGATTTAGTTTTATTAGGGTTCATCATAATGCACCTAATTGTACGGCATGTATGAAATGTAAAGAAGTTTGTCCTGAAAATCAAGTTTTACATATGGTTACAA
>CAZDFZ010000313.1:0-1644 GCA_964504855.1 uncultured Aliarcobacter sp. | reverse complement strand
ATAAATTAGTAAATAAAAATACAGGTTTAGCACACTGGGAAATTTCTTTTGAAGAGTATAAAAGATCATTAGAGCCATATACACTTGATTATGTTGCAAAAGTTGCAAAAGGAAATCCTGATGAAAGTATTGAAGATTTCAAGAAAAAACTTCAACAATTAGCTGCTTGGTATATTGAAAAAGATAGAAAAATAATAAGTTTCTGGACAATGGGAATGAACCAACATACAAGAGGAACATGGGTAAATACACTTTCATATAATGTTCATTTCTTACTAAATAAACAAGCTAAACCAGGTTCTGGTGCATTTTCATTAACAGGTCAACCAAGTGCATGTGGAACAGCAAGAGAAGTTGGAGTATTTACACATAGACTTCCTGCTGATATGATGGTTGCAAATCCAAAAGATAGAGAAACTGCAGAAAAAGGGTGGAATATTCCTGCTGGAACATTAAATCCAAAGGGTGTTCATACTATTATGAAAATTCATAGAGATATTGAAGATGGAAAAATTAAATTTGCTTGGGTAAATGTATGTAATCCATACCAAGATAGTGCAAGTGCAACACACTGGGTAAAAGCAGCACGAGAAATGGATAACTTCATCGTTACATCAGATGGATATCCTGGTATTTCTGCAAAAGTATCTGACCTTATTTTACCATCTGCTATGATTTATGAAAAATGGGGTGGATATGGAAATGCTGAAAGAAGAACTCAATTATGGAGACAACAAGTTCTACCAGTTGGTGATGCAATGTCTGATACATGGCAATGGGTTGAACTTTCAAAAAGATTTACAGTTAAAGATTTATGGGGAGAGCAAGTATTAGCTAGTTCAAAAGGTGAAGAAAAACTTCCTGATGTAATTCAAGCGGCAAAAGCTATGGGATATAATGAAAACACAACAATGTTTGAAATCTTATTTGCAAATAAAAAAGCTCAATCATATAAAGTTGATAAAAAAGATCCTGTTCAAGCTGGGTATGATAATACTGATGCTTCTGGAGATTCAAGAAAAGTTATTGGAAGTGATGGAAAAGAGTTTAAAGGTTACGGATTCTTTATTCAAAAATATTTATTTGAAGAGTATGCTAGCTTTGGAAGAGGTCACGGTCACGATTTAGCTGATTTTGATACTTATCATAAAGTAAGAGGTCTTAAATGGCCAGTTGTAGATGGTAAAGAGACTCAATGGAGATTTAATACTAAATATGACCCATATGCAAAACAAGCAAATCCAAATAGTGATTTTGCATTCTATGGAAATATTGCAAAAGAGTTAGCACAAGGTGATTTAACTGGAATCAAAGATGAAACTAAAAAATCATTAAAAAATAAAGCTAAAATTTTCGCAAGACCATATATGGATCCACCAGAAGTTCCAGATAAAGAATATCCAGTTTGGTTATGTACAGGAAGGGTTTTAGAGCACTGGCATAGTGGAACTATGACTATGAGGGTTCCAGAACTTTATAGAGCAGTTCCTGAAGCACTTTGCTATATGCACCCTGAAGATGCAAATACTTATGGTGTAAAACAAGGTTCATTATGTTGGGTTGAATCAAGAAGAGGAAAAGTAAAAGCTAGAGTTGAAACAAGAGGAAGAAATAGACCTTCAAGAGGATTAGTATATGTTCCTT
>CAZDFZ010000312.1:0-1653 GCA_964504855.1 uncultured Aliarcobacter sp. | reverse complement strand
TAGTAATTAGTTTTTTATTTGCAAATTCAAAAGCTTTTTGGTTTAAATCAGCATGGTTAGCATATAAAAATAAAATGTCTCTTTCTGTGATAATTCCAACAGGTTTTTTATCTTTTAATAAAACAAAATGTTTAGTTTTATTTTTTATCATAGAATCTAAAATCTCTTGTAAAGTTACATCAAAATCTATTGTATCTTCAATGTTGGAAATTAATTTAATTAAGCCCATTTTAGTCCTATTTTACTGTGGTTTCTAGCTTAAAATCATAGCAAAAAAAAACTAATTAATCCTAAGAGTATAAAATTTTTACATAAGTTTGGATATAATCCAAAACTATGAAAAAGAACAATATAATATTAATAGGTTTTATGGGTGTTGGTAAAGGTACGGTTGCTCGTGCATTGGTTAAAAAATCAAATATGTTTGCAATTGATACTGATGATTTAATTGAAAGTATGGAAAATAGAAAAATCAAAAAAATTTTTGAGGTTGAAGGTGAGCCATATTTTAGAGCTTTAGAAAAAAAGACTGCTTTATGGTTGGAAGATAGTGTAAGAGATACTATTATTTCTACTGGTGGTGGATTTTATAAGCAAGAAAACATAAACAAAATAGGAAAGGTTGTTTATTTAAAATCATCATTTCAAGGGATATTAGACAGAATTAATAATGCTCCAAATGCTGCGAATAAATTGAAAAAAAGACCACTTTTACAAAACTTAGAAGAAGCAAAAAAGCTTTTTGATTCAAGAGTAAAAGAGTATGAAAAAGTTGCAAAAATAGTGGTTGATGTGGAAAATAAAGATATAAAAGATATCGTAAAAGAGATTTTAGGACAAGTTAAATGAAAATAATCAATACAAAAAGTGAAAGTTTTAAATCAGAATTTCAAACTATATTAGCAAGGGCTAATAGCGATATTAAAGATGTTTCTTCAATCGTAATGAATATTATTTCTGAAATTGTTCAAGAAGGAAATATCGCTTTAAAAAGACATATTTCAAAGTTTGATAAATGGGAAGTAAAATCAGATGAAGAGCTGATGATTTGTCCTGATGATATGAAAAAAGCTTATGAAAATATCAGTGATGATTTAAGAAAAGCTTTACATACAGCATATGATAGAATCAAAACTTACCATGAAAAACAACTTCCGAAATCATGGCTTGATTTTGAAACGAATGGAACGATTTTAGGTCAAAAAGTAACTGCTGTTGATAGAGCTGGACTTTATATTCCAGGTGGAAAAGCTGCATATCCAAGCTCACTTTTAATGAATGCAATTCCAGCAATTGTTGCAGGTGTGAAAGAGATAGTTGTATGTACTCCAACTCCTGAAAATGAAATAAATGAACTTTTACTTGCTGCTTGTCATTTATGTGGAATTAAAAAAGCCTATAAAGTTGGAGGAGCTTCAGCAATTGCTGCTATGGCTTATGGAACTGAAACTATTCCTAAAGTTGATGTTATAACTGGTCCTGGAAATATTTTTGTTGCAACTGCAAAAAAACTTGTTTTTGGTGAAGTAAATATTGATATGATTGCAGGTCCATCTGAGATTGGAATATTAGCTGATGAAACTGCAAAACCAAAATATTTAGCAATTGACCTTTTATCTCAAGCAGAGCATGATGAAATGGCAAGTTCTATTA
>CAZDFZ010000311.1:0-1673 GCA_964504855.1 uncultured Aliarcobacter sp. | reverse complement strand
CAAAAGCTCAAAGAGCAACATATACAATTCTTTTACAAACATTACGAGTTGTTGCTTTACTCCATGATGTGGGACATTTACCATTTTCTCACCAAGTTGAATATGCACTAAAAAAAGTTTATACTAAAATAAAAGATAAAGAAGAAAATAAAGAGATACTTTGTCAAAAAGAGCTTAAGTTTAAAGAGAATTATGAACAAATAACAAATAATAGCAAAGAAGTTTTACATGAAGCTATTGGAGAAAACCTTTTAAAACTTCTATTTGATTATGAACTTGAAGAGCTAGTTGTAAAATCCTATGAAAAAGAGTATATAAAATTAATCAAAAGATTATCAATTTTGATTTTAGAAGAGCAAGTTTATGAAGGCTTTGATTTTAAAGTTTTACATAATTTTATTGATAGTACAGTTGATGCAGATAGACTTGATTACATAAATCGAGATATGCTTGCAAGTGGTTATATAACAGGTCCAAATGATCATATACGAATCACAAAACAAGCTGTTTTAGTACAAAGAGATAGCAAATTTTATTTAAGTTTTTTTGATATGAGTTTAATTGATATTGAACATATGCTAGAAATGAGATTTAACTTATATAAAAAAGTGATTTTCAATCATGGTATCGCAAAAACAGATACTTTACTTGAAAGTGTAGTTCAATATTTATCAAATAAATACTTCGAAGCTGGAGATATAAATGAAAAAATATCAAACAATATTTCTATGTTATGGAATTTTAAAAATCTTGATAAAACAAAAGAGCTTGATACGATTTCTATGCTCGATGAAAATTGGTTAATTTCACTATTTAAAACCAAATATTTTGAAATAAAAGATAAAGAAGTTCAAAGTTGCGAAGATATAAAGTATATGTATAGTTTTGAAGAAGTTTTATTTGGAAAAAGAAGATTTAGAACTCCTTGGAAAAATCTAAATGAATTTTATAAAGTTCTTGATTTTACAACAGTTGAACGATACAAATTTAGAGAAAGTTTTGGTTATATCACAATAATAAATTTAAAAAAACTTCAAATTGCTTTGGATGAATTTATTAAAAAATATGAAGGTGATAGTGAAGATTTATTTTTCTCATACCAAATTGTTTCATTTAAACTTGGAATTGCAAAGGATTTTTTCCTATATGATGGGGAAGAACTGATAAATATTGATGAAATTTCAACTTTAAGAAAAAGATTAAAACACTCTATGAGGAATACTGTTCCTTTTTATCTATATTCAAATAAAAAATATTTAACTGATGAGATGAAAATAGACTTAAGAAATATATTATTTGACATTTTTGGGGAATAAACTAAATTAATATTCAGGTAAAATATTATAAATTAATTCAAAGGATAAATTTTGGATTTAACAAGCTTAAGAGCAAAATACACTACAAGAGGCTTAGATATAAAGGATTTAGACCCTGATCCTTTTTTACAGTTTGAACTTTGGTTTAATCAAGCAATGGATGCAAAACTAACAGAACCAAATGCTTTTTCACTAGCAACCGTTGGAACTGATATGATGCCAAGTATTAGAACTGTATTACTGAAGATTTTTGATGAAAAAGGTTTTGTATTTTTTACAAATTATAAAAGTACAAAAGCAAAACAAATAGAAGAAAATCCAAAAGCAGCTGCACTTTTTGCTTGGCTTGATTTAGAA
>CAZDFZ010000310.1:0-1687 GCA_964504855.1 uncultured Aliarcobacter sp. | reverse complement strand
CATGTTTCGCCATTGTTAATTGAGCATTAAATAAAAAATCATCTTCATTTACATAAATTAAACCTTTTGATGCAATTTTTATAACTTTATCATCAAAATCCATTCTATTTAAAATTACTTTTTGTCTAAAATCAGAATCAGTAATAATATACATTTCTCCACTATTATCCTTTAATAATAGAGTGGGAACTTTTTCTTTTTTTATGATTGTTGCTGCTTCAAAAATAGTTTTATTTTCATCAAGAATCACTGCTTTATGAATTTTTGCATCTTTAATTTTTGCAACCATAATATTAGCCATCTCTTTATTTTTTTCATGATTAATATTATTATTTAATTTTTCAGAAATTGATTGAAAAAAGTAATTCTTTAAAATGTTATTTTCATGTAGAGTATTTATAAAAATATCTCTAGGAAGGATATAGCAAATAGTTTCTTCTGCTGTTATAAAACTATTTTTCGAGTAATTTTCTATTAATGAAATTGAATCAAAAATTTCATTTTTTGAATATATACTTAATACTTCATCTTCATGTTTTTCTTGTATTAATCCCTTTAAAATGAAATAGAGATGTGTTGGCTCTCCTTCATTTTTTTGTACCATTTCATGCTCTTTAAAATACGCAATATCAATATTTTCTACAAACGTATCAAGTTGATTAGGTGTTAGACTTTCAAAAGGATGAATAGACGAAATAAAGGCTTTTTGTTCTAGTATACTCATTATTACTCTCTTTAAATAAGATATATATAAATGATATCAAAAGATGTATAAGGAAATAATTATTTTATCAATAAAATTGGAAGATTATATGAAGAAAAACCAAAGAAGAAATTTCTTCTTTGATTTTAAAAAATTAGTGAGAAACAGCCCCATCAGCACCAATTCCAGTATTTGCTCTAACATTTTGAGCTCTAAATAATGCTCTTTCTTTTTGAGCTTTTTCAGAATTGTCAATTTTTGAGAAGAACCAAATAGAAATAAATGCCGCTGCAATAGAGAATATTGCAGGTTGTTTATAAGGGAAAATTGCTGCAGGATTTTTTAATACATCAACCCAAATATTTGGTCCTAAAATAACCAATACAACAGCAGTAATTAAACCTATAAATCCACCAATAAATGCACCTCTTGTAGTTAATCCTCTCCAGTAAATAGAAAGAATTAAAATAGGAAAGTTAGCAGACGCTGCAATACCAAATGCAAGACCAACCATATATGCAATATTTTGTGATTCAAAAGCGATACCTAAAATAACACCCACAATACCAATTACAATAACAGTGATTTTAGAAATTCTTACAACTTGATCATCTGACGCATTTGGATTAATTACATTTGCATAAATATCGTGAGATATTGCAGAAGCACCTGCAAGAGTTAATCCTGAAACAACAGCTAAGATTGTAGCAAATGCAACAGCTGAAATAAATCCTAAGAATGCATTTCCACCTAACATATGTGATAAGTGAATAGAAGCCATATTACTTCCACCAAATAGTTTTCCACCTTCCATGTAAGCTTTTGCACCATCGAAGTATTGAGCACCATCTGCTGTGTTTAAGAATGCGATTGCTCCAAATCCAACAATTGTAATAATAACCCAGAAGTATGCAACAAAACCAGTTGCATAAACAACAGATTTTCTAGCTTCTTTTGCATTTCCAACAGTAAAGAATCTCATTA
>CAZDFZ010000309.1:0-1709 GCA_964504855.1 uncultured Aliarcobacter sp. | reverse complement strand
GCTGGCATCCCCATAATATTGTATCCAGCATCAACATAATGAATTTCACCTGTAACTGCACTACTTAAATCAGAAAGTAAATACATACCTGAATTTCCAACTTCATCAATAGTTACATTTTTCTTTAATGGTGAATGAGCTTCATTCCATTTAAGCATAAATCTAAAGTCACTAATCCCAGCTGCTGCAAGTGTTTTAATTGGACCTGCACTAATTGCATTTACCCTAATTCCATCTTTTCCTAAATCTTCAGCTAAATATTTAGTTGTCATCTCTAATGCTGCTTTTGCAACACCCATTAAATTATAGTTTGGAATATATTTTACTCCACCATAATATGATAATGTTAAAATTGAAGAGTTATTTGATAATAGAGGTTTTAAAGCTCTTGTAATTTCAATCAAAGAGTAAACTGATACATCCATAGCTATATCAAAAGCATCTTTTGATATATCATAAAATCTTCCACTTAATCCCTCTTTTGGAGCAAATGCAATAGAGTGAACTATAAAATCAATTTGTCCTAAATCTTTTTCTAAAGACTCTTTCAATGCTAAAATTTCTTCAGGTTTTGATACATCACATGGGTATACTAAATCACCACTTTCAAACTCTTCAGCAATTGGAACAACTCTTTTTTTAAGTGAATCATTTAAATATGTAAATGCAATTTTTGCACCTTGAGCCTTACAAGCTTTTGCAATTCCGTATGCAATAGATTTATCATTTGCAACACCTAAAATTACACCTTTTTTACCTTCCATCAACATCTTATAAATCCTTTGTATTTTCTAATATTTTGATAAAATCTTCAATTTTCCAAGAAGCTGTTCCTATTAAGGCACCATCAACATTTGGTATTTGACAAATTTCTCTAACATTTTCTACTTTTACACTTCCACCATATAGAAGTGGTTTTGAAATTTTTTCTTTTATAGCATTATGAACATTTTCAATATCTTCAATTGTTGCAGTAACTCCCGTACCAATAGCCCAAACTGGTTCATAAGCAAGAATTAAATTTTCATAATTTGTATCAATTCCAACTAATTGGTCATATATATACTCTAATGTCTTTTTTAATCCAAAGTTATTAACAACTAATGGTTCACCAACACAATAGATTATTGTATATCCTAAATTTTTATAGAATTCATATTTTGCTGCAATTTGAGCTTGAGTTTCACCTAATATATGTCTTCTTTCACTGTGTCCAATTAAAATAGTTTTAATACCAAATTCATCAAGTTGAGCCGTTCCAATCTCTCCTGTAAATGAACCACTATTTACGGCATAAGCATTTTGAGCACCTATATTAAAATTTGAAACTGTATCAAACGAATCAAGAGAAGTAGATGTTGGGAATACATATACTTCATTTTTTACACTATTTTTTACCAAATAATCATTTACTTCACTTACAAATGAAGCTGTTGATTTTCTTGTATGGTTAGTTTTGAAATTACTAGCAATAATTGCCATTAATTATCTTCCTCTAAAACTAATGCTTTAACACCTGGTAAAATTTTTCCTTCAATTAATTCTAAAGAAGCACCACCACCTGTACTAATAAACGTCATTTCATCCTCATCACCTGTAACTCTTACAAGGTCTGCTGTATCTCCACCACCAACTACTGTTGTAGCAAATGAAGATGCAACTGCATGAGAAATTTTTGTACTTCCTTTTGCAAATTTTTCCATTTCATA
>CAZDFZ010000308.1:0-1727 GCA_964504855.1 uncultured Aliarcobacter sp. | reverse complement strand
TCTGAGTATGTTTTAGGGTTGACAGATCAGAAATTAATTTAGCAGATTCTGAGAAATTTAAACTTGTTTGATGATTTAATATGTGATAGTATGATAGTTGTAATGATAATTCTTTAGAAATGGCTGTATTATCATCATACTGAATACATTTATTTTTGCTATTATCTTCATGTTTACCTTTAATAAGCTTCTTAATATCTGAAAAATAAAATTGAAAATAATCGTAGATATAAAACATATCAGCCCATTTTCTTTTTGAAAAACTTATTCCTTTATTTTGTGTTGTAATTTTTTCATCAGAAAGATCTATAAAATCTTCTTCAATAAGTTCAAAAAAACTTTTAAAAGAAGTATTTTTATCATAATCTTCTTTTATTTTTTTTACAAAAGATAATATATCATTTAAAGGTAAAGAAGGATTTATAGAGATAGACATAGTATTAAACATTCTAAGAGGTTGTTGAAAATTTGGTATTACTTTGTTTATAGTAAAGCTATTACCATTTTCGTCTGTTCCTTGGTAAGCTATATATCCACTTCTTTCCTCATGAACATAGTTCTCTTTATAATTAGGGTCTGTGAATATGCTATCAATATGATTATTTATTTCTAGACTTGGCTCATAATTTGTATCTTTTGAAATAAATTCTTCTATATTTTTTGGAGTTATAGATTTTTTTTCATTAACTACATAATATTTAAATGCTAGTTTATCTTGAATGCTATTTTTTAGTATGTCTATTAAAAAAAGTTTATCTTCAGAAATTGCTTTATTAAACAATTTTTCTAAATCATTTTCTTTATATTTCAATAATAAAGGTTCTATATTAGAGTTTTGATAACTCTTCATGATAGAAATAAAATAATCTTTTTCATTTTTATTAATAATTTGCATAAATCTTTCGGTGATAGTTTGTATGTAATCATTATTTAAAAGTTCACGATAAATTTTTGAAATTGCTTCACGAGGATTATTGACATTTAATGTTTTGAATACACTTTTTAGTATATTTAAATTTTTATCCAAACTATCTATTTTATCTTCAATTCTGAATTCCGAACTAAAATTACTAATTATGTCAAAACTTAAAGAATTTAATTTTTCTAAAGCAATAGTTAATTTTTTAACTTCTTCATTTCTAATAGCCATCTCATAAGCAATGCAATGAGTAAACTCATAATCTTCATATTTTTCAATTCTGATATATTTTTCATCAGCTCTGTTGGGTAATTTATTATTTGGAACAGAACTATTCTCTTTTTTAATTTCTTCTGATTTCATTTCAACTTTCTTTTCCATAATATACTTTTCAAATATTAATGATTCATTTTTTATGTGCTCTTTCGAACTATCATTATTTTTTTTATACCATTTTTTAAATTCTTTATCTTCCTCATTATTAAAGCATATTTTATTTAATATATCCAATTCATTTTTATCCATATTTACAGTTTCCAAAATTATTTTATTAAAAGATATTATTAGATAGACTATCAAATCTTTTTGTAAGGTTTTCTTAATTATAAAGTTTACTTTTAACAAAAAATAATTTAGCTACATTGGGAATATATAAAATTAAAATGGGTTGTAGATTGGATTGTTATAAATATATACTATTTATAATAGTATTATTTAATGGTGCTTGTGTAGATATTTCCGAATGATGCTACCGGATTAGGTATATCTAGTAGTAATAATATATTAAAAGCTCAAAATATGAATGCTG
>CAZDFZ010000307.1:0-1740 GCA_964504855.1 uncultured Aliarcobacter sp. | reverse complement strand
AATCGAGCAAGATGCTGATATAATAATGTTTGTTTATAGAGATGATGTTTATAAAGAAAGAGATGAAGCAAGAAAAGAGAAAGAAGCAAAAGATAAGGGTGAAGATTATAAATCTAAGTTTATAAATAAGCCTGTGGAAGAAGCTGAGGTAATTATTGGAAAACAAAGAAATGGACCAATAGGAACTGTAAAACTTGACTTTCAAAAAGCACTTACACGATTTGTTGATAAAGAAAATGATCATAATCACGCACCAATAGAAATGGTATTTGAAACAATAGCTGACACTGAAAGAGAAACTAATATAGATATACCTGACATATTATAAATAACATATAATATTATTTTAAGAAGTATATAATTATAATCTTTTAAATTATTATTTAAAGGAATATAATTATGAAAACTGCATTTTCTCTATTAGAACTGATTTTTGCTATAGTAATTTTAGGTATAGTTGCATCGTTTGCAATACCAAAATTTGTAGATACAAAAGATAGTGCCACTGCATCAACTTTAAAAAGAGATGTGGATACTGCTATAAATTCTATTCAAAGTTACTATATGTTAAATCAAACAATTAGTGAAATTAGTGATGCGATAACAATAAATTCAACTAATTGGATTTTGAATCCTAATACAAAAATAACTGATAAAAATGCTTGTTTAACATTAGAGATATTAACTTCGTCAAATGCAAAGACTATTCAACTAAATGTTGACACTACAAAAAATAGTTCAATTTGTACAAAACTAAGAGCTACTGGATTAGCAACAAAAACTTACGAACTAAACTAAAAAAGCTTAGATATCATAAAATCATAATATTTTTTTAGCTAGAATAAATTACCTTTCACAAAAATTATAAAAGGGATTTAAAATGGTTGAAAAAATTGTACTAGATGAAAATAATAAACTAATACTATTAAATTCTATTAGAAGTATAAATGATTTTCCAAAGGCTGGAATTATATTTAAAGATGTAACAACTTTATTAAATAATAAAGAAGCTTTTAGAATTTTAATGAATCACTTAGAAGAGAGATATAAATCATATAATTTAGATTATGTAGCTGGAATTGACTCAAGAGGTTTTATTTTTGGTGCGGCACTAGCAGATAGATTGGGTGTTGGTTTTGTTCCAGTGAGAAAAAAAGGAAAACTTCCAAGCACAACTGTATGTGAAAAATATGAACTTGAGTATGGTTTTGATGAAGTTGAAGTACATCTTGATGCTTTTAATAATGAAAAAAATGCGAAAGTTTTATTAATCGATGATATTATTGTAAGTGGTGGAACAGCAACAGCTGCAGCTAGTTTAATCAACAAATTAGATGTAAATTTAGTTGAAGTATGTTTTTTAATGAATATTCAAATATTAGATGGTGCTAAAAAATTAAAAGAAATAGCTCCTGTTTATTCTGTGTTAGAGATTTAATAATTTTATAAAAAAAGAGAAGATAAATGAGTAATTATATTCCAAAACCTAGTGTTTTTGATCCAGACAAATTGGGACAATTTGGTATTTTTGGTGGACAATATGTACCTGAAACATTAATGCCTATTTTAAAAGAGTTAGAAGCAGAGTATAAAAAATATAGATTTGATAAAGAGTTTTGGGCAGAAGTTAATTATTTACTAAAAGATTATGTGGGACGTGAAAATCCTTTATATCTTGCAAAAAATATTAGTGAAGAAATAGGTGCAAAAGTTTATTTAAAAAGAGAAGATTTAAATCAT
>CAZDFZ010000306.1:0-1749 GCA_964504855.1 uncultured Aliarcobacter sp. | reverse complement strand
TCTAATAATTTATTATCATTTATATCACCACTTATTACAATTCCATTAAACCCTAATAGATTTTTAAAGTGACCAAAACTCTTTAAATTACCGTTACTAAAAGTCTCTCCACTTCTAAAGCAATCAAGTGCAATTATCGTACAATCTGGATAGTTATTTTGAAAGTAAAAACATAAGTTACTTCCTATAAATCCAGCCGCTCCTGTTATTAATACTGTTTTTTCATTAAAATCTATATCATTATATTTCATTTATGAACCTATTGTTTAATTATATTTAATGTCTCTAATATATTATTTACAGTATGTGCAATTTCTAAATTACTTTTAGTATTTGAAATCAATATTCTATTTGGTATGTTAGCATTCATTGCAGTTTCTATATCACTTGTTTTATCACCAATTAGCCATGAATTTGTTAAATCTATATCAAAATCATTTAGTGATTGTTGTATCATCCCAGTATTTGGTTTTCTACAACTGCAATTTTCTTCAGGAGAATGAGGACAAAAGTAAACTTTTAAAATTTTTACACCATTTTCTTCAAAAATTTGAAACATATACATTGTCAATTTTTCAAAATCATTTAAAGAATAATATCCTCTACCAATTCCAGATTGATTTGTAATAATTATTATTTCATATCCTAATGTTATAAAATATTTACAAGCTTCAAATACACCATCTATAAAATTAAATTTACTAATTTCATAAACGTAACCATGATCACGATTGATTACTCCATCTCTATCAAGAAAAATAATCTTCTTTTTTAAATTAATGATAGTCAATCTCCTATATAGTATCTTTTAAATAGTATCATAAAGCTGTTTTAAGTACAATAAGATAAATTTATCATATAGAAAGTAATAATGAATCAAACTACAATATTTTATAAATCAAAAACTATTTTAATAGAAAAGTTAGAAAAACAATCAAATATAAATGTGTTAAAAGAGAAAAATTTTTTTTCAAAAATCTTTTCAAAAAAAGAGCATGCAAATATATATTTTCATACAGGTAAATTAGGTGAAGAAGCTATTAATAATATTAAAAATTCAAGAATTACTATAGTTAATTCTTTTTCTATGAGAAATGATATAACTGACAAGATAGAAATTGAAAAGGATAGAGTTCAAGTTATATATCCAAGTATAAATATAGATTTTAAAGAACCAAGTATTATTAAAGAAAAGATTTGCGAGGAATTGGGAATAGATTTAGATTCAAAAATCATTTTTTTTACGGCAAAAAATCTTAAATCTTCAGGAGTGAAAGAATTCTTAGATATTTGTTCAAATTTGAGTTATGAAAATTTTAAAATCATTATTGCCTCAACAGAACAGCAAATAAATGCTTTAAAATTTCAGCTTCCTAAATATGAAGGAATAAAAAATAAATTAATCCTTTTAGATAATTACAAAAATATTGATAATCTATTTTTAGCTTCTGATATTTTTATTTTACCAACAACTACTAAATCTTTTAATATAAATATTTTAAAAGCAATGTTTTGTGAATGTGCAGTTTTCGTTACTATTCAAAATGATGCTAAAGAGGTTGTTGATGTATTTGCATCAATGGAAAGCCCATCTGATTCATCTATTTTATTTAAAATAGATGCTATTTTAAAGAGTCAAAATGATTTAGAGCAGATTAAAAAACAAAATCGAACTTTAGCTCAAGAATTTACACTTTCAAGTAATTTGGAAAAAATAAATCATATCATAGAAAATGTTTAAATTTACCT
>CAZDFZ010000305.1:0-1751 GCA_964504855.1 uncultured Aliarcobacter sp. | reverse complement strand
CAAATATAACTTTTTATGATTTTTCAACTGCCCAGTTTAGCACTTCGTTTGACATCAAGTGAGTTTTGGAAAAAACTGAGGGGTAGATTTTTCCAATTTTTGAAGTAAATCAAATAAGTTTTTAACACTTATTTTGATTAATGAGTACGATGATTGTAGCCTAAATTTACTTTAATAATTTAATTAAATAATCACTCCACCATTTTACTAATGGTCGCATTTGTTCAAAAAAATCAGCTCTGTGATTATAAGCTAATTCTACTTTATTACTATCGTGATGGTCAAGAAATCTTTTTTTTACATCATAACTTATATTATGTTCTTTTTGGTGTGTATCTATTAAACTTCTATAAATTCCTCTAAAACCATGTAATGTTTGTTTATTTCTATAACCCATTCTTTGCAGTGCAACATTAGGAGTGTTTGTATTTAACACTTTATTATTAACAGATAAAAAAACATATTTTTGATGTGCTGTATATTCATATTGTTCTTTTAGTATTTTAATTACTTCATCAGATAGTGGTACCTTGAAATTTGGTAAATTTTTATTTTTAACTTTCATAAGATTTCTTGGAATGGTAACACTTCTGTCTTCAAAATTGATATATTCCCATAAAAGATTTGTTAAATTAGAAGCTCTTAATGGTAAATGGATACCTAATTTTAAAGCATTTATAGTACTGTAGTGACCATTATAATTATAAATATCATTTACTAAATTTTTAAGCTCATCTTCTTCAGTAATTTTTGCATAGTGTGTAGTGTCAGCTTTTGGAATGATTAGTTCCCTTAATATGTTATCAAATGGATTTTTCTCAGCTAATCCTATAGTTATAGCATATTTAAAAATTGTATTAAGATGATTGTATAGTTTATTTGTAGTTTCAATTCCATCTGGGGGATTATCATTATCTTCTGTTGCATGAATTTTTTTAGATAATCTTTCTTTTAAAACTTTTATTATATCTTGATGTGTAATTTCGTCTATGGGTTTTTTCTGTAAATATGGATATGCATCATTAACTACAATAGCTTTTTTTCTTTTAAAAGCTCTAGGTGTCATTCTTTGTTCTTCAAATTCTAGCCATTGTTCAGCAATTAATTTAAAATTGTTATTTTGTTTTTTTGCTTTTTTTAATTCATCTTCATTCTTTTTATCTGTAGGGTCTATTCCTCTACTTAAAATTTCTAAATATTCAGCTCTTTTATCTCTAGCAGTTTTTAAAGTTGTTTCAGGATAACTACCAAAAGATGTTTTTCTTCTTTTTTTATTTCCATCTTTATCATATTGTGTTGGACTTGTATATCTAAATTCCCATAATTTTGTACCTGTTGGTTTAATTAATAGTTGTAAACCTTGTCCATCAGATTCAATATATGCTTTATCTTGAGGTTTTAAATTTTTAATCTTCGTATCTGTTAGTATTTTAGCCATTTCTTTGCCTTACTGGTACATCGATTGGTACATTACCTATTCACTTTGGTACCGATGTACCAAATTATGTACCAATTAATATAAGATTTAGGTACATTGGGTAAAATCAATTGAGACTATTATAAGTTAAAAAAGCTTGTGAAACGTTGAATTTATGGGGTTTATTGAGATTTAATGAGAGTGCTAAAAGCACTCTTCTCCAGATACCCAAACACAACATTAAAGAAGGTGCCTTGCTATGTTCCCATCCTGGGGCGGTGTCTTCAATAATGCTTGTAAGGGTCTAAAGAAGAGCATTCAAAATATTTAAAAT
>CAZDFZ010000304.1:0-1765 GCA_964504855.1 uncultured Aliarcobacter sp. | reverse complement strand
AAAAGATTTCAAAAAGGCTTTTAACCATCTAATAGATAAGATATCCAAGTAGTTTGTAGGCTCATCAAGTAAAAGCATATTTGGTTCAGTTAATAGAAGTTTTGCAAGATTAATTCTAATTTGATAACCACCTGAAAACTCTTTTGGAGCTTTTTCTAAATCATCTTGTGTAAATCCAAGTCCAAATAAAATCTTCTCAGCTTTATAAATATTATATTTATCATCTTCACCTAAAGCAAGAGCTGTCTCATCAAGCAAAGTTTTTTCTGTAAAATCAAAATATTGCTTTAAAGCACCAATTTTATAATTTTTAGGAATAGCTATTTCTCCACTATCTGGTTGTTCTTCACCTAAAATAAGTTTAAAAAGTGTTGATTTTCCACTTCCATTTCTTCCTACAAGCCCTACTTTGTTTCCAGAATTTAATCTTAAATCAAGTTCGCTATAAAGGTCATTTGTTGGATAACTTTTTGATATATTTACTAATTCTATCATGATTCTCTTTTTTTGTGATTTATTTATTTTTTATAAGTTTGGGATTATATGATATTGTGGGTTATAGGTTGATTAGCTAAGTTTCTTATTTTCCCAATCTTCTATCACTTCTTTTGCAGCTCTAAAAGAATCTATTCCAGCTGGAACTCCACAATAAACTGTACACTGTAACAATACATCTTGAATTTCTTCTTTTGTACAACCATTTCTTAAAGCACCTAAAACATGACCTTTTAGCTCTGTATTTGCTTTTAATGAAGATAAAATTGCAATTGTAATTAAACTTCTAGTTTTATTTGGAATAACATCTTTTGTCCAAATTTCTCCCCAACAATTTTCAGTTACTAAATCTTGCAAAGGTTTCGTAAAATCTGTTGCTAGATTTAATGCCCTATCAACATATTCATCACCTAAAACTTCTCGTCTTACGTTCATACCTTTATTATATTTATCACTTTTCATTTGATTATCTCCAAAAATTATAAAATATTATGTAAAAAAAAAGCAAGAGAAAAAATCTCTTGCTTTTTTATATTAATTCAAAAAAAGATTAATGTAAATCAGCGTTTAATTTAACTTCTCTTGTACTTCTCATTGCAATAGTTTGTCCATTAGAAGAGTTTACTCTAAAATGAACTCCATTTACTCCAATAAAATCACTACCTTTCATAACAGTAGAAATCTCTTTATTTGGATTAATCTCTTTTAATGCTGCAACTGCTTTTTCAGATAAAGCAATTTTAGTTCCTGGAAGGATTGTCACACCTGCATCTAAAATACAACCATCACCAATAGCAGTTCCAGTACAAGAGTTTGCACCTAAAAGTGTATTTTCTCCAATAGTAACAGGTACACCATCTGTTCCAGATAAAACTCCAAGAATTGAAGCTCCTCCACCAACATCTGAACCAGCTCCAACAACTGCTGAAGATGAGATTCTTCCTTCAACCATAACTGAACCTAAAGTTCCAGCATTGAAGTTGATATATGCAGCACCTGGCATAACTGTAGTTCCAGCAGCTAATTGAGCTCCCATTCTAACTTTTCCAGAATCTAAAATTCTTGTATTATCAGCTAAAATTACATGTTGTAATAATCTTGGGAATTTATCAACAAAATCAATATTTGGATATTTTCCAGAAAGTTTTAATACGATTTCATTTGCTCTTAACCAGTCTAATTCGATTGGTTGATTTCCAACCCATGCGCAGTTGTGAAGTTTTCCAAATGCACCATTTAGATTTAAACTTCTGAATTTTGCTTTTCCTGT
>CAZDFZ010000303.1:0-1766 GCA_964504855.1 uncultured Aliarcobacter sp. | reverse complement strand
AATTATGTTAGAACAAGGAAATTTCTTAGTTTTAGATGAGCCAACAAACCACTTGGACTTAGAAGCTATTATTGCTTTAGGAGAAGGTTTATTAGATTATGCAGGTTCTGTTATTTGTGTTTCTCACGATAGGGAGCTTTTAGATGCATTTGCAAATAGAATCATTGAAATTCAACCAGGTGGAACAATTATTGACTTCAAAGGAAGTTATGAAGATTATATTGAGTCTAAAGAGGCTTAATATAATTTAAGAGAAATAAAAAAGGGGAAGATTTAAAATCTTCCCCTTTTTTTATTCTAAATAAAAGATTATTTAGAATGTTTTGAAGACATTCTGATTTCTCTTCTTTGAATAGCGTCGTTATATCTTCTTTTGTCATCTTCTGTTACTAAGTCTAATTTTGGAACAGGTGCTGGTTTACCATGTTCATCAACAGCAATCATAGTAAAGTAACAAACATTTGTATTTTTGATTGTATGATCTTTAATATCTTCAGAAATTACTTTAATACCAATTTCCATTGAAGTTCTTCCTGTATAGTTTACAGAAGCGTGGAAAGTAACTAATGAACCAATTTTAATAGGATCTTTAAATAAAACCATATCAACTGATAATGTTACTGCATACATACCTGTATATCTAGCTGCACAAGCATATGCAACATGGTCTAACATTTTTAAAATTTCACCACCGTGAACATTTTTTCCTGAAAAGTTAGCTTTATCAGGAGTCATTAACATAGTCATAGTAAGAGATTTTTCTCTTTTGATTTCTTCGCTCATTTTATTACCTTGTATTTATTAAATATAAAATATTATAAAATAAAAAAGCACTAAGATTGTATCAATTGACCAAAATCAAGATTTAGTTTATAAAAATATAGAAAAAAGTAACATTTTAAGAATCAAAATTTTCTTTAAGTAATTTAAAATATTCACTTCTACTTATTTCACTTGCACCTAAACTTGCTAAATGTTCATTATAGACTTGACAATCAATAAGTTTGATTCCATTTTGTTTGGCTTGTTGGCAAAGATGATAAAAAGCCACTTTTGACGCATCAGTAACTTTTGCGAACATACTTTCTCCACAAAAAACATCACCAATTAAAATACCATATAAGCCACCAACTAACTCTTCATTTAAATAACATTCTATACTAAATGCAATATCTAAATCATGTAAATTTGTATAAGCTTCTATAAACTCATCACTTATCCAAGTACTATCTTCATGTTTTCTTTTTATATTTGCACATGATTTTATAACTTCTTCAAAATTTTCATTTGATTTTATTACAAAACCTTTATTTAAAATGGATTTTTTAAGACTTTTTGAGACTTTAAAATCTTCTGGTTTTAAAACCATCCTCTTTTGTGGACTAAACCAATGAATATAATTGTATTCATCAATATACCAAGGAAAAATACCATTTTCATAGGCATTTAATAATCTTTGAGGGTGAAAATCTCCACCAACAGCAACTAAATCATCTTTCATCATATCAAGTGTTGGGAAATCAAAATTGTTTTCATCTAATAGGTAGATTTTATTTTTTTTATCAAGTATTTTCATATTTGTATTTTATAGAAAAAATTCAAAAACTAAAATAATTTAGTTTTATAAAATTGCAATAAATAATTTATTAAAGCAAATATAAATAATATAATAATATAATAAATTAAAATTTTAAAGGATACTTTTGGAATATTTGGCTTAATTAAAAAAAATGGCTCCTGAATTATTCTCTTTTCTTATAGCCAAC
>CAZDFZ010000302.1:0-1767 GCA_964504855.1 uncultured Aliarcobacter sp. | reverse complement strand
AGCATATGAAAATCATCCTGATAATATTACACCAGCTGTTATGGGTGGATTTAATGTAGCAAGTGTGCAAGAGAATGAAGTTAAATATATAAGAAGAGAAATACCAAAAACTTTAAAAGCAGTTGTTGTTGTTCCAAATAGAGCAATTTCAACTCAACTTTCAAGAAAAACTTTGCCTTTTAAATATTCAAAAGAAGATACGGTATTTAATATTTCACATTCATCATTATTAACAGCTGCTTTTATGGCAGAAGATTGGGAAATGCTAAAACATGCTTCATTTGATCAAGTGCATCAAAAATATAGAATGAAACAAATGCCAGAATTATTTGATGTTCAAAAAACAGCCTTAAAAGAAGGTGCATTGATGAGTACATTATCTGGTTCTGGTTCAACACTGTTTTCAATGGCTTATGTTGATGATTGTAAGAATTTAGAAAAAGCTTTAAAGCTTAGATTTCCTCATTTTAAAGTATTTACTGCTGACTTTGATAACGTTGGTGTAAGAGTAGAAATTTGAGAATTTATGATATTAAGTATATTTTAGGTATAATGTTTGCCTAGTTTAAAAAACACCTTAAGAACTTGTGTCGTTTGTCGAGGCAAATTTGAACAAAAAGAGTTGTTAAGATTAAAATGTGAAGATAAAAAATTATTGTTTTACAATAATTTGGGAAGAAGTTTTTATATTTGTAAAGAATGCGAAAAGTTATTGCAGACAGATATAAATGGTAAAGAATATAAAAAAATTGAAAAATCACTTTGTAAAGAGTGTAAAAACAAAGATAACTATGTTACACAACTTAAGGAGATGCTAACAGATGTCAGATAAAGTAAGAGTTTATGAAATTGCAGAAGAGGCTGGTGCTAGTAGTACAGACGTAATAGCAAAGGCTAAGGATTTAAATATTGATCTTAAATCACCTCAAAGTGCGGTATCATATGAAGATGCTGAAGAAATTACAAATTATATTATGACGGGAAAAAGTTCAAGATTAGCTGTTAAGCCAGCAACTAAAACAAAAAAAGTTGTAGAAAAAAATGTAGTTGAAGCGAAAGAAGAAGTAAAAGAAATAGAAACTCAATTAGAAAAAGTGGAAATTATTGAGAAAAAAGAACCGATAGTTGCAAAAAAACCTGAATTGAAAAAAGTAGTAATTTCAAAACCTATTCCAAAAGCTGCACCAAAAACTCAAGAAGAATTTGACAAACCTGAAGTTAATCCTGATAATACAAACAAAATTGTACCAAAAAGAAGAGGTTTAGTTATTGTTAAAAAAAATAAGCCAAGGGAAGATGAAGATGAATTTGTAAGTAAATCTTTTGATTCTGATATTCAACCAAAAAAACAAATGAAATCTTTAAGTGAAATTTTGGGTACAAATGAAGAAGATGACAAAGTATCTTATGATATTCCAAATACTGAAGAAAAAAGACAAGTTAAAGTAAAAAAAGAGAAGAAAAAAACTATTGTAAAAGCACAAGATCATGGAAAAAAACTTGAGGTAGATAGAGCCTACACAGATGATTTTGTAAGTTCTGATGATTCATTGTTAGGCGAAGAAGTTGTTTTACTTGATATGGATTTAGGTGATACATATAAAATATTTGATGAGCCAAAACCACAAAATCCTGCTAAGCAATCAAGAAGTTCAAGACCAGCTGCATTTGGTAATACTCCTCAAGGGTTAAAAAGAGGGAAAAGAAAGAAAAGAATAGTTAGAACTCAAGAAGCAGTTGAAATTACAGAAGTTACAATTCCTGAAG
>CAZDFZ010000301.1:0-1794 GCA_964504855.1 uncultured Aliarcobacter sp. | reverse complement strand
AAACCCTAATTGGGACAGCACTTGGTAAATCTATTTTATTTACAACGGGTAAAAGTTCTAAATCATTATCCATAGCAATATAAACATTTGCTATTGTTTGTGCTTCAACACCTTGTGTTGAATCAACAATCAATAATGCACCTTCTGATGAAGCTAAAGATCTACTAACTTCATAAGAAAAATCAACGTGACCTGGAGTATCAATAAGATTTAAAACATATTTTTGTCCATCTTTTACATAATCAAGCCTAACGCTTTGGGCTTTGATTGTAATTCCTCTTTCTTTTTCTATATCCATTGTATCCATAACTTGAGCAGACATATCTCTATCTGCAATGGCTCCACACTCTTGAATAATTCTATCAGCTAGTGTTGATTTACCATGATCAATATGTGCAATAATACTGAAATTTCTAATATTTTTTTGCAAGGGTTATCCTACTAATTTTTATTGTTTTATATATTTATATCGCGATTGTATCTAAAAGTTAGTAAGTTTTATGTTAAATGAAAAAATAGAGTTTATAAGAAAAAATTTGATAAAAAAAAGGGTTGAGAATAGTTCTCAACCCTTTTTTAGGAGAAAAATAATTTAGGATTATTTTTCCATTACAGCTTCAACTCTTCTGTTTTGAGCTTTACCTTCAGCAGTTGCGTTTGTTGCAACTGGTTTAGACTCACCATAACCAACAGCTTTAATTTTATTAGCATCAACACCTAAAGTTTTTAATGCATTAACAGTAGAAACAGCTCTTCTTTCTGATAATTTTTGATTATATGCATCAGTTCCATCAGAATCTGTATGTGCACCAATAGTTGCTTTTAATTTTGGATTTGATTTCATTACAGTTGCAAATTCAGCTAATCTTGTATTATAAGAATCTTTGATAACAGAAGAATCATGATCAAAATTAATATTTAAGTTAACTAAAGTCATACATCCAACAGAATCAACTTTTGCTT
This sequence comes from uncultured Aliarcobacter sp., assembly GCA_964504855.1. Classification (GTDB taxonomy): domain Bacteria; phylum Campylobacterota; class Campylobacteria; order Campylobacterales; family Arcobacteraceae; genus Aliarcobacter. Next base: position 831 of record CAZDFZ010000301.1, on the reverse strand, counting down.
TTGCCATTGTATTTGGACATTGATCAAGTGAATCAATAACACCATCACCATCAGAATCTTTTGGAGCAGCAACTGGAGCTGGTTTTTCAACAACTGGAGCTGGTTTTTCAACAACTGGAGCAGCTTTAGCAACAGCACCAAATGGAACAGAGAAACCTAAGTTATATAATAAGTTAGTGTCACCGTGATCAGCTTCAATTACTTGTCTTGCATCAAGTTTTAAAGCAAATTGATCAGTAATTTTATATTTGATTCCAGCACCATAGTTTCCGAAAATACCATCTTCATTTCCATTTGCTTCATTGTCAAATATTTCAACTCCAGCACCAACTAATGTATATAATGATACATTTGAAGAGATATTATATTCTTTTACTAAGTTAGTAAAAATTCTTGTGATACCCGTATCTTTGTTACCACCTTCATAATTTACATCTTCAATTGATCTTAAGAAACCTAATTCTACTTGATTAATAAAAGAATCAAATTGATTGAACCCTAAGCTTAATCCACCATTTGCATAACCTCTATCTAATCCTAAGTTACCTTCAGAGTATACTCCACCAATTGTAGGAGTTATTTCGTATTTATAATCAGGGTTAGCAGCTAACATCATAGTTGCACAAGCAACAGTTGATAATATAATTTTTTTCATATTTTTTCCTTTACTTTATAATAATTTTTCGCATTATAGCAAAAAAATCTTAATTTAAATCACGCAGTGAATATTGAATTAACAGATTCATTATTGTGAATTCTTCTAATAGCCTCACCAATCATAGTTGAAGCTGTTAAAACAGTTATCTTTTTAGCATCTTTTCGCGTAGGAAT
>CAZDFZ010000300.1:1341-1814 GCA_964504855.1 uncultured Aliarcobacter sp. | reverse complement strand
TTATTGCAGTTTCTGCAATTTCAATGTTAACTGGTACAATGCTTTTAATGTGGATTGGTGAACAAATCACTCAAAAAGGTATAGGAAATGGTATTTCATTAATTATTTTTGCTGGTATTGTTTCTGCAATTCCTCATGCAATTGGTGGAACTATTGAACTTGTTAATAATGGACAAATGAATTTCTTAGTAGTAATTGCAATTTTAGTTATTATTGTTTTAACTGTTGGAGCAATTATATATGTTGAATTAGGTGAAAGAAGAATTCCAGTTTCATATTCTAGAAAAGTAATGATTCAAAATCAGAAAAAAAGAGTAATGAATTATATACCTATTAAAGTAAATTTATCAGGTGTTATTCCAGCAATTTTTGCAAGTGCTATTTTAATGTTTCCTACTACAATTTTACAAGGAACACAAAATAAGTATTTGTTGGTTGTTAGTTGCTGGTTTTGCTGTGGTATATGTAATTGG
>CAZDFZ010000300.1:0-1331 GCA_964504855.1 uncultured Aliarcobacter sp. | reverse complement strand
TTATTTCCCTTGGTATTCAAATTATGCTCATTGTTTTCTTTGCATTTTTCTATGCATCGATTACATTTAATGCAAAAGATATTTCTGAAAACTTAAAAAAACAAGGTGGATTTATACCAGGTGTTAGACCAGGTGCAAGTACAGCAGAATTTTTAAATGAAGTAGCTAGTAGATTGACTTTCTGGGGAGCTATTTATATGGGATTAATTTCAACTCTTCCTTGGCTAGTTGTAAAAGCTATGGGAGTACCTTTCTATTTTGGAGGGGTTTCGGTACTAATTGTTGTACAAGTTGCTATTGATACTATGAGAAAAATAGAAGCTCAACAGTATATGAATAAATATGAAACATTGAGTGCGGTTGGATTATAAAAATGGCAATCCCATTGAGAAAACCAAACGAAATCGAAAAACTTAGAGATGCAAACAGAGTTGTAGCAAAAACACTAGATTTTTTGAGTCAATCAGTTAAAGCTGGTATGACTCTAAAAGAAGTTGATGCAATGGGGGAAAAGTTCATAAGAGATTTAGGAGCTAGACCTTCATTTAAAGGCTTATATGGTTTTCCTGCTTCTGTTTGTACTTCACTAAATGAAGTTATTATCCATGGAATACCAAGTGATGTCGTTTTAAAAGAAGGCGATATTCTTGGTCTTGATATTGGTACTGAAATTGATGGTTGGTATGGTGATTCTGCAATAACAATCCCTATTGGAAATATATCAAAAGCTGATGAAGAGTTAATTGCTTGTGCAAAAGATGCTTTGTATTATGCTATTGATATTATTGAAGAAGGAATGAGATTTAAAGAATTATCAAAAGCAATTGAAGATTTTATTGTATCAAGAGGATATCAACCACTTGTTAGATTTTGTGGTCATGGTATCGGACGAAAACCTCATGAAGAGCCAGAAATTCCAAATTACTTAGAAAATGGAAATACAAAATCTGGTCCAAAAATCAAAAATGGAATGGTTTTTTGTATAGAGCCTATGATTTGTTCTAAAGAAAGAAATCCAGTTATTTTAAAGAATGGTTGGGATGTTGTTTCTTCAGATGGATTAAGAGGTAGTCATTATGAACATACAGTTGCTGTGATCGATGGTAGAGCAGTTATTTTAAGTAATTCGGAAGATTAAGGAGAGAAAAGTGGCAAAAGATGATGTAATAGTAATTGATGGGAAAGTTGTTGAAGCTTTACCAAATGCTATGTTTAGAGTTGAATTAGATAATGGACATATAGTTTTATGTCATATCTCAGGAAAAATGAGAATGCACTATATTAAAATTTTACCTAATGATACTGTAAAAGTAGAGATTACACCTTATTCA
>CAZDFZ010000299.1:0-1846 GCA_964504855.1 uncultured Aliarcobacter sp. | reverse complement strand
AAAAGTACTTAAAATAATGATTTTTAATAAAATTTCAAATTATCTAAGTATAAGCCTTAAACAAGGGCTTTATAATAAGAATTAAATACAAATTATTAAACAATTATATAACAATTATAGTTTGGGATGTAAACCCCAAACTATAATTCCATTGCTTCTAAATTGTTATAAAATATCTATTTAATTGTTAAGAAAGTAGTAAGCTCTACCACTTCTTACATGAGTTTTTAAATTATCAAATGGTTCAGCCGTTTTGCTATAATCTTTCCCTAGTGCAGATATTAATGCTCTATTAGATTTATATATACCTTTTCCAAATAATAGTTCAAAATACTTTAATAATTGAGCTTTATCAACTCTATTCTGACTGAAATTATCTTCTATTTCATCAACTATTTTTTCATCAGTTTTTGTTTTAACAATTGATTTAAATGGTGTAACATCCTTATCTCTTATGATAATATCAAAAACTTTAGTAGCATCAGTATCACCATCAAGAAGATTATCGCTAATAGATAGATCAACCACATTGTATCTAGTATTCAATGCTTTAGGGTCAAATTCTCTTATTATACTTACAAAATTAGGAATATCTTTTTGAATATATTTAGCAATTGTGTATTTATTTGGTTTTTCATCAAGATATTTACATAATTCATCTATATTTGTATCTATCTCTACAATTGAGTATAGTACATCTGCATTTATCATTGGAATATATTTTGAAGTTGATGTTATAACTATATTTGAAACAGTAGTAACGCTCTTTTTGTTTACTTTAATAGAATCTTTATTAAGTAATTTATTTGTTAATTCATATGAAGCTTCACCGAGTATTGATGGAGCAGAAATATTATGAAAATTATAGATAAATTTTTCATCTAAATTAGAAGCTAACTCTTTTGCTTCTAGTTGATTATTTTCAATCTTTTCACACTGAAAACTATTAAAAAGTGGCTCAAGCAACTCTTCAAAAAATAGTTTCATATACTCATCATTTTTTGAGTGCAATACTAAAGCAACTGGTAATTTATATAGTCTATAAATTTCTGTTATCCATGCTAAAATCTTTAACGCTTGCCAAATATCATTTTTTACCATAAATAAAATAAATACTAAAATAAAAGATTGCTTTGGTTCACAATAATTATATTCATAAACATTATAAGGAGTAGATATAAACTTATTTTTAATGTTTAATCCATTTTCGTCACTAAAAAAAGCTTTGTTTGATTTAGGTTCAAATCTCTCCTTATGAATAATAGGTAAATCATCTAATTTTATATATTTAGTTTCTAAATGTGCTTCTAGATAATATATTGATAGCTCTATTACATTACTATAAAGCTTTTCTTGATTATATAAATGGTCTTTATTATTATATTGTTGCAATTGATTTTGATTTCTGTTTGAATGATAAGATAAAACTGGTGCTTGTTCCTCTTGAGAAAAATTTGAATAATATTCATATATATCAGAATCGGATAATGCTTTATTTAAGCCAGTAGTTGCACTAATTACCTTTTTTAGTTGTTCTTTCTTATTATTAACCACCTCAATATCAACTCCAAAATGTTGAGTTAAAACATTTCCAAGCTTTACAGCACTAGTTGTATAATATTCCTTTTCAAAAATACTAAAACTATAATGAACATCGCCTTTTGCGTTTTGCCATAGATAAATAAATTTACCATTTAAATTCAATCTTTTTACACAACCATACTTAAATGGAATATGTGAAGTTCTACTATTGATAAATTTTCTTACAATCCTTGTAAATTCATTAATTTTATCAATTTCCATTTTTCATCCTTTTTATTAATATCATCTATTGTGGTAATAAATT
>CAZDFZ010000298.1:0-1846 GCA_964504855.1 uncultured Aliarcobacter sp. | reverse complement strand
AAATATGGTATTTGATAAAACAGGAACACTTACTTATGGAGTTTTTGAAGTTACTGAAATTCAGAGTATTGACCTAAGTAAAGATGAACTTTTAAAATATGCTGCTTATGCTGAAAGTTTTTCAACTCATCCTATTGGAAAATCAATTCTAAAAGCATTTGGACAAACAATTGATTCAAAGCTTATAACAAAACATGAAGAATTAAGTGGATTAGGAATTATTGCAACGATTGATAATAAAGAAATTTTAATAGGAAATAAAAAACTTCTTGCAAAATTTAATGTACAAATTGATGAAATAGAAGAAAAACTAAGTGCTATTTTTATAGCTATTGATAATAAATTTGCTGGATATATTGTGGTAAATGATATTATTAAAATTGAAGCAAAAGATGTTATTTCTGAACTTAAAAAACTAGATATTTCTAAAACTTATATGTTAACAGGGGATAAAAAAGAGGTTGCTTTAGATGTTGGAAAAACATTGGGAATTGATACAATCAAATATGAACTTTTACCACAAGAAAAATTAACTTATTTTGAGCAAATAAAAAAAGAGACTAATCAAGTAACTGCATTTGTAGGTGATGGAATTAATGATGCTCCTACTTTGGCAAATGCTGATGTTAGTTTTGCAATGGGTGGAATGGGAAGTGATTTAGCAGTAAAATCTGCTGATATTATTTTGCTAAATGACAATATTCAATCTATTGTTGATGCTATAAAAATTGCTAAAAAAACTAAAGTAATTGTTTATCAAAATATTGTTTTTATTATGATAGTTAAAGTTGGTTTTCTTCTTCTTGGTGCAGGAGCAATAATTGGTATGAAAGAAGCAATTTTTGCAGATGTTGGTGTTGCTTTACTTGCTATTTTTAATTCAATGAGAATTTTAAATACTATAAAAGATAAAACAAAATAATTTAATAGGACAACTATGATAAGCAATTTAGGGATATTCTTTTTAGCAGCTTTTTTTGAAATATTTGGTTGTTTTTCTTTTTGGTTATATTTTAAACTTGAAAGAACTCCTTGGTGGATGGCTTTAGGAGTTATATCTTTAACTCTTTTTGCTTATTTTTTAACAAAAATTGATGTAGAACAAGCAGGAAGAATTTACGCTATTTATGGGGGTATATATATTGTATCTTCATTATTATGGCTTGTATTAATTGAAAAAGAGAGTTTTAATAGGTGGGATATTATAGGTGCTAGTGTATCTATGATTGGAGCTTTTATAATATTTATTGGAAATAAAAATATTTAATTTGTGTTTAAGCATTTTCAATAAAAGTAAATTTTTTATAAAATATGCTTTTATAATTAGAAATATAAAATTTAATACACTAATTAATTTTTTATTAATTACATTGTGATATAATTCAATATAATTTTAGAAAAGGAGAAGTATGAAAAATAAAAATATATTACGTAGATTTGTATTTATTTTTGTATTTTTTTCTATTTCTTATTATTCGTTCCACGAATTTGCATTTAAAACTATTTTCGATAGTGAATGTAAAACTATTGTTGAGCAATCAACGAAAATTAGTAATTTTGATAATGAAAACTCAGAAAAATGTAGCTCCCATTCATTATGTATTTCAGAACATGAACTTCATAAATCTTTTTTAAATATAGAAAAATATTTTCAACCAACTATTATTGCTAATTGTAATTTTTATACTTATCCAGAGAATTATTCAATTAAAGTACAAAATGTTCAACTAAAACCTCCTTCTTATTAGTTTATTTTCATAATTAAATTCTAAATAAATTAGAATTCATACCAAATTATATAAGGAAAATAAATGATTAAAAATAAATTATTTTCTGTTTTTATAAT
>CAZDFZ010000297.1:0-1860 GCA_964504855.1 uncultured Aliarcobacter sp. | reverse complement strand
CGGAAAGTAACTTTTTTTAAAGTTCAACTGCCCAGTTTAGCACTTCGTTTGACAAGTGCTAAAAATTACATATAAATGTTTATTAAAAGATGTAGCTATTTGATTTATAAATTCTATTAAATCAAGTGGCTGAATTTGATTTCTATAAAATTTAAAAATAAGTTTATTTTTAGCAGCACGAGTTGAAATACTAAAAATATTAATTCCCTTTTCAATCTCATAATTCATTATAGTAATCCAAATTATAATTCCATCTCTTCTCATAATCTCTTGTTTAGTTGACTGAAAATTATCAATCCCTATTTTTTCAACAAACTCATTTTCAAATTTTTTAATAAGACTAGAATTTACACCCCATTTTTTTAGATAATCTCCAACGGTAGTAAGAGGAATTCCTATTTTGAATTGTTCTTCAATTATTTTTTGAACAAATTCCTTATCAAGTAAGCCTTTATGTTCTTGAAGCATTTCAATTATAATTTTTTCTTGATTTATAGTAAGCTTTGTATGTGTCCCTTCTTTTCTTCCTTTTTTTAAAAGTTCTTGTGGTTGCCTAAAATTTTTTAAATACTTACTATACCATCGAGATACTACACTAGGATCAAGATTAAGTTTTTGAGCTACTTCTTTATTAGAGATTCCATTATCTCTTAATTTCATAGCTTTATCTTTTATTTTTTGTAGTTTTCCCGAAGGTATTTTTCTTAAATCTATTGTTTTTTTCATAGGCGTATTATACATTTGTGCATATTAAAATTGATCATTTTATTCGTTAGCAAATGAGAATGATTAAAAAAAATTTCATCCTGAAAAATATCCTTAAAAATGGAATTATTCCACTTATAAAAGAACAAAACAATAAAGGTGAAAAAATGTTTTTTGATGAAAATGACAATACAATCAATAAAAAATATTATGTAGACTATCTTATTAAGAAATATGGGAAATTAGGTTTAACAAGACAGGAAACAGCAGATGAGCTAGGAATTAGTCTTTCATTTCTTGATAAGCTTTTAAGAGAAGGTGTAGGACTACCAAACTACAGAAAAATTGGTAAATCACAAAAACCAAGAATAGTTTTTCCAGTGGATTCAGTTGCTAATTTTATGATAGTAAACTCAAGCTAGAAAAACAAACTTGTTTATTGAAAAATATACAGGAATAGTAGATGAGAAAAACCTTGTTAATCATATAAAAGATAGCAAATAGAAAAAGAAGACAAGAAAAAATGCAAAAAACTTTTTGGTAACTCTAAATAAAAAATTTATCTTATTGCAGGTTATGTACTATAAATTGTAATAATGTTGAATATATTTTATAGATTAAACTTAATCTAATAAATCTTATCATATAATTATATGTTCATATGTAAATAATAAAGGATAACTATGCCTATAGAATGTTGTGACCATTCCAAAGAAGTAGAAAAAATAAAAAGTATTTTAGTTTGTGATGAAACTTTATATGATGTTGCTGAACTGTTTAAAGCTTTTGCAGATACAACAAGAATAAAAATAATTGCCGTATTAAAAGAAGAAGAGTTATGTGTTGGAGCGATTAGTGAACTTATAAATGTTAGTCAATCAGCAGTTTCTCATCAACTAAGAGTTTTAAAGAATTCAAAAATTGTAAAACCAAAAAGAGTTGGAAAACAAATATTTTATTCATTAGATGATGAACATATTAAAAAAATATATGATATGGGATTAGAACATATCATAAAAGGATAATTATGAAAAGTGTAAAACTTCAAAACCTTCATTGTGCAAATTGTGCATTAAAGATTGAAAAAAAATTAAATGAATTAGAAGAATTAAATAATGTAAGTTTAAATTTCTCAACTGCAACTTTGAGTTTTGA
>CAZDFZ010000296.1:0-1865 GCA_964504855.1 uncultured Aliarcobacter sp. | reverse complement strand
TTCCTGCATGATCAGCTGCAATAAAATATTTCATTAATAGATTCCTTTTTCTTGTTCAATTTTTTTAAGTTTTTCAAAATCAACTGTTTTTTCTAAACTTTCAACAGTTTTTAAAACCCTATCCCATCTGATTTCTTTATTATCATCCCAAGAAAAATAGATAAACCAAGGTGTTGCTACGATATCCTTATAATGAACAGTTCCCCAAAATCTTTAATCATTAGAATGGTCTCTATTATCACCCATCATTAATGTTTCATCTTCTGGAACAAGTATAGGCATCATATTGAATAATTCTTTTGGATTTAATCCATTATCAATAATATTATCATCATTGTGAATTCCTGGATGATCTTTGCTATATGGCTCCATTACCCATAGTTTATCTCCAACTTCAACAATACTCTCTTTTGGATAATTTGCTTTTACAAATTCATTACCTTCTTTAGGATGGATATATAGATGTTTATTTTTAAGTGCAACCATATCTCCACCAGTCGCAACAGCTCTTTTTACATAGTGAATATTGTCGTTTTTAGGATATCTAAATACAACAATATCACCTCTTTTTGGTCTTTCACCTTCTATTAAATGTCCATTACCATTGAAATCAGGTAAAACTTTAATTTCAAGCCAAGGAATTCTAGGTGTTGGAATACCATAAGCAAATTTTTTAACAAAAAGCATATCACCTATTAAAAGAGTATTTTTCATACTTCCACTTGGAATTACAAATGCCTGTGCAATAAAAAATATGATACTAAGAACAATAATAATTGTTCCAGTCCATGAAGAGGACCATTTATATATTTTAGTTAACATTTATTTTGTTTCTCTTTTTTCTCTTAAAATAGCTGCTTTAATAGTATTTTTTAAAAGCATTGCTATTGTCATTGGTCCAACACCACCAGGTACTGGAGTTAAGTGTGAGCATTTATTTTTTAAACCTTCAAAATCTGCATCACCAACAAGTTTTCCAGTATCAAGTCTATTTATTCCAACATCAATTACTATAGCTCCATCTTTTACCATATCTTCTTTTAGTAGATATGGAACACCAACAGCAATTACAACTATATCAGCAGCAAGTGTGTGAGCTTTTAAATCTTTTGTTCTACTATTACAAACTGTAACTGTAGCTTTTGCATTTATTAAAAGAGAAGCCATTGGTTTCCCAACGATATCTGAGCTTCCAATAACTACGACGTTTTTCCCACTTAATTCAATTCCATACTCTTGAAACATTCTCATTACACCAAATGGAGTTGCAGGTAAAAATGCATCAAGATTTGAAACCATTCTTCCTACATTGTAAGGGTGAAATCCATCCACATCTTTTAGAGGATCTATAGCTTCTAAAACAGTAGTTGTATCTATATGTTTTTGAAGTGGAAGTTGAACTAAAATTCCATCTAATTTTGGATTTTCGTTCATTCTTTGAATTGTTTCAAGTAATTCTTCTTGAGTGATACTTTCAGGCATTTCATGAACAACAGAGTAAATTCCTGCATTTTTACAAGATTTTGCTTTACTTGCCACATAAGTAGCACTTGCTGCATCATTTCCAACTAAAATAACTGCAAGTCCTGGAGTGATTTGCTTCTCTTCTACAAGTTGAGCTACTTCAACTTTAACTTCTTCTTTGATTTTTTCAGATAATGCTTTTCCATCTAATAATATCATGGGATTGTACCTTCATAATTATGTTATATTGAGTGTTTATACTATCAAAAAATCAATTAATAAAAGAGTTCCATTAACATCAGCATTTAAAATTGAATATATTGGAAAAGATAATTTTTATGGATTTATGTTAGATGGTGATGGATTATATATACATGAAGATTGTTTAGTTACACATAATT
>CAZDFZ010000295.1:0-1869 GCA_964504855.1 uncultured Aliarcobacter sp. | reverse complement strand
ATTCGACTACGGAGAAAATACTTTGAAGAAAACAATGAAGTTTTCAGGTGATGGCAACAGTGGGATACAAAAACGTCCACACATCCGCACTGGACATGACCGACATTTAAAAAATGGAAAGATTGAAATAACGAATAATACAAATACAGTTACAAAAGAAGATTTCAAAAAGAATTTTATTCCACTCAATCAAAATACACTTTTATTATCTATTAATGGTACTTTAGGAAGTATGGCATTTTATAATAATGAAAAAATCATGCTTGGAAAATCAGCTGCATATATTAATTTTAAAGAAGATATTAATAAATTTTACTATTATTATTTTCAATTAAAAGAAATTCAAGAGTATTTCCATAATGTAGCAACGGGTTCAACTATAAAAAATTTATCTTTAAAGTCTATTCAGGATTTTGAAGTTCCAATTCCTGATAAAATTGAACTTGAAAATATTTCAAATGTTTTATCTTCTCTTGATTCAAAAATAGAACTAAACAATAAAATAAATAAAGAACTAGAAGCTATGGCAAAAACTCTTTACGATTATTGGTTTGTACAATTTGATTTTCCAGATGAAAATAGAAAACCTTATAAATCATCAGGTGGAAAGATGGTTTATAATGAAGGGTTGAAAAGAGAAATTCCTGAGGGATGGAATCTAATATATCTTGATGATACTTTAGAATTTGAAAAAGGTATTGAACCAGGTTCTGATAATTATGTAGAGACACAAATTAATGAAAATTATCTTAAGTTTTTTAAAGTTGGAGATATGGATGGAACATCTTGTGAATGGATTAATAAAAATATATGTGGATTCAATTTATGTCAAGAGAATGACATTTTAGTTTCATTTGATGGTTCCGTTGGAAAAGTTGCTATAGGGCTTAAAGGTTCTTATTCTTCTGGTATTAGGAAAATTTACCAAAAAGATTTATTTTTCCCAAAATCTTATATTTATATGCTGTTTAAATCTGAAGAAATTAACAAGACAATTTTAAGATATGCTACAGGATCAAATATATTACATGCAAGTTCATCCATTAAAAACTTAAAAATTGCCTATAATAAGGATATTGTAAAGAAATACAATCAAATATGTCAAAGTAACTTTGAACGGATTATAAGTAATTTAAAACAAAATCAAGAATTAGCAAAACTTAGAGATTGGCTTCTTCCAATGCTTATGAATGGACAAGTTAAGGTTAAATAGATGAAAAGAAACATAAGATACCATGAAGCTTTTGGAATTAATGCCACAGAACTTAAAAAATTAGGTGTATATGATGGCTATATTGATAAAGATTCTAAATTTTATGTTTTCCCTAAATTGTTTAAAAATATTCAAATAGAAGAATTTAAAGATTCATATACTAAATATCAATCTTATTTTTCTAAGATAGTTAAAATTTTGAAATTTGCAAAAGAAGCTGATAAAAAAGATAAATTTTTTAGAGAAGCTCTAAAAAAATTTCAATTTCATGAATTAGCTCATGTCGGTTTAGGATATTCAAAATCTAATAAAAGAGGTTCAGGGGTAGGTAAAGTATTTGCTGAACAATTATCTTTATCTGCATTTGATATTGTAAAAGCAGGTATTGATGATCCAGAGATTTTTGAATTAGTTGGATTACTTGAAGAAGGCATAGGAGCTGATAGAATTTCAGATATATTTATTTCTATATTAACTGAAGATTTTTTAAACTATACACAAAATGTAGCTTCTAAATTAGAATTAAATACTGCAAATTATATTTTTAATGATATAACATTTAAATTACCATTTTATAATGATATTTTTATAGTATTTGTTCCTCGAGAAGTTTTAATAAAATTGCCAGTAGCTTTTGATAGAGATGATATAAGTTA
>CAZDFZ010000294.1:0-1884 GCA_964504855.1 uncultured Aliarcobacter sp. | reverse complement strand
ATTTAATAAAAAGATTTTCTATCTTTTCAAAAGCTAGTTCATTAGAATTTTCATCAATAGTATAATAATCTTCTAAAATTGAATGTATAATATCACCTAATTCATAAGATTTAGGTCTTAGTGAAATTGTATGCTCTTTGATTTTTAAAATATATTGAAAATAAAACTTTCTTTTACATTGTAAATAGCTTCTAAATGATGTTGCAGACCATGTAAATGAAGCTAAATCTATTTTATCTATAATTTCCTCATCAAAATAGTTTAACTTATAATTATCATAAAGTATGTGCTTATATAAATTATCATTTGTATCTGTTTTTATATGCAAATCAAATAATTCATTTGCAAATCTTGAAATCTGATTTGTATCTGAATTAACATAAGATATAAAGATATTTTTTGAAGAATCAATTATTCGTTTATAATAATATTTTTGTAAAGATTCTCTATCAAATTGTGTTGGAAGTTTTGAATGTTCTTTTAATCTAGTAGATAAAAATTTATCTTTTAAAGATTTTTTAGGAATAAATGACTCATTAAAATCACAAATTATGACTGTGTCAAACTCTATTGCTCTGGTCTCTAATAAACCTAAAACCGTAATTTTCCCTGAATTTACATCATCAATTGTAATTTCTGCTAATTTTTGTAAAAAGATTTTATAAACATCTTTAATCAATATATCACTATTATTAGTAAATAAAATAAAATTTAATTTATATAGTAATTCTTCAAATTTTTCTAATAATTCTTCATCTTTTTCAAACGATTTTATATAATTTGTAATAAATGAAAAATTATCACTAGAAGCTTTTTTATTCCATATTGTCTTAATATTTTTATCAATAAAATATTTATCAATTTTATAGAAATTCAAAAATTCTAAATCTTTTATTTCCTCATTACTTACATAAGAATATATAGAATATGTTACTTGATATAAATATGTATTTTTAATGCTTTTACCCATTGCATAATTAAAATATCCTTCATTATCAAAAAGTTGTAAACTAGTTACAAAATTTTCATCTGGCAATATCAATGCAATATTTGAGGGATTTACGCCTTTTTGAACAGATTTTGAAATAGTATCTTTTATATAAGCTATTTGGTTGTATCGTGATGAGAAACCTTTAATTTCAAATATTTCAATATTTTTTTCAATTAGATTTTCTTCTAAGATTGTTTTTTCAGATAAATTTACTTTATATTTATAATCAATTTTAATATTTAAATCAAGTTTTTTGAAAATTTCTAAAGATTTCTGATTATAAATATTTGAATAAAAATTAACAATGAATTTGATTTTTTTTGATATTTTTTCTATTATTTCAAATTCAACTTTTGTAAAATATCCCTCAAAATTAAGCTCTATAGAGTCAAATTTTCTTAAAAAATTTTCATTAATAGTATAATGATTTGATAAATTGATTTTATCTACATATGAATTCTTTTCTAAAATACTTATATAATTCTTTCTGATTTCTTTTAAAATTTCTAAATGCTCAAAATAAAAATCATAAGTATCAATATTTTGAATATCAGAAATATCAATTTTTTCGCTTGATAACTCAAGAAAAAATCTATATATATAATCACTTTGTTTTAGAAACTTTGTAAAATTATTAGAAATTCCCAATTTAGATATTTCTATATCTTTAATAGCTTCATTTAAAAAAAGAACTCTTTGTTCCTCTTCACAATATTTCATATTATTAAAAGTAATAGATTTTTTTAAAAATTCGTCTATAGTAAGAGTAAAAGGCAAAAGAGTATTTCTACTCTTTTGTAAAGAAATAAAATTCCTAATAGCTCTTGTTGTTGGGAATACTAGAAGTTTTTTTTTAAATAGCATTTGTTTTTATGTAAATATATCCAGTAATT
>CAZDFZ010000293.1:0-1885 GCA_964504855.1 uncultured Aliarcobacter sp. | reverse complement strand
AAACAATTAAGCCAATAGATAATGAAAAATTAAATCAATTAAAAATTTTATTTCCAGATAAAACAGAAAAGGAACTTATTGAAGTTTTAAATATTTTGAAATGATTTACAAAGTAATTTAAAACTAAAAACAAAAGTAAATATATTTTAAAAAACAAAGTAATTAAAAAGTAAAAATAAAAGTAATATGATATAATGATTGTAAGATAAAAAGAGGATGACAATGAAAAATCAAGCACTAAGTTCTGGACTTAAAAGAATAAAAAAACTACAAAATAAATCACAAGTTTTTGAAACAAATGAGTTTGAATCAGCAGAAGTAACAGAACTTAAAAAAGCTGGATTTTTAAAAGAAATTATTAATGGTTGGGTTTATTTATCAAGTCCGATCGAGCAAGAGTATGAAACAACATCTTGGTATATAAATTATTGGGAATTTATAAATAAATATCTTAAAAAAAGATTCAAATCAAATTATTGTTTAAATCCTGAAGCATCACTATTACTTCATAATAATGAAAGATATATCCCAAAACAAATCTCAATTATTACAAAAACTGGAGCTGTATCAAATATCAAGCTTCCTTTTGGTACATCACTTTTAACTTATCCAGATGTTAATAATTTCCCTAAAAAAGAACATATTATGAAGTTAAGAGGTATAAATGTGATGAGCGTTGAGTATGCTCTTTGTAAAGCAGGACCCACATATTATAGAGATAAGCAAAAAGAGGTAGAGATACTTATGACCTCAAAATGGGATTTTCAAAAAACAATTCAAATTTTAACCGACTCAAAATCTAAAATGACAACAGCAGCAAGCAGAATCCATGGGGCTCTTACGTTTTTTGAGAGAAAAGAAGAAGCAGAGATTTTAAAATCTCTTTATGATGCTACTTTTGGTGGAACATTAAGTTCATCAAATCCATTTAACAAAGATGCAGTAAGGTTTTTATCTTCAAACAAAGCAAAATCTGTAACTTCACTGAAACTTGAAGCGATGTGGAATAATTATAGAGATATAGTAGAAAAAATTGGACAAAATCTTACAAAAACTACTTTTACAGCTGAAAAAATAGAATCTATGCTAGAAGTTGTAAAGCAACAAGATATGTATCACTCACTATCTATTGAAGGGTATAAAATCACAGATGAACTTATTGAAAAAGTAATAAAAGGAAATTGGAATCCTGAATTTGATGATAATGATAAAAAAACAAAAGATGCACTTGCTGCTAAAGGTTATGCAGATGCTTTTAATGAAATTAAAAATGATTTAAAAGAAGAAGTATCATCTAACGTATATGGTAATAAATTTGTAGAAAAACTTCATTCCAAATGGTTTGTAAAACTTTTTGGTTCAAGTGTTCAATCAGGAGTTTTAAAAGCTAGTGATTTGATTGGATATAGAAAACATCAAGTATTCATAAGAAACTCAAAACATATACCACTTGAAGAGTGTGAATTATTAGATGCAATGGAGACTTATTTTGAATTATTAGCTAATGAAAAAGATTCTTTTGTACAAGCTGTACTTGGACATCATCTTTTTGGATATATTCACCCATATATGGATGGAAATGGAAGAATGGCAAGATTTATTATGAATGCTTTTTTAATCCTTGGTGGTATAAACTGGACTGTTATTAGAGTTGAGAGAAGAGATGAGTATATGAATGCACTTGAAAGTGCAAGTGTAGATGAAGATATAGAGCCATTTGCTAGATTTGTTTTAGACTCAATAGAAAAATCAAATGTGTAAAATAATGAGAAAAGTTGATTATGAATAAAGATTATATTTTACAAAAACTATCACAAGAAAATAAGACATGAAACATATATTATCAAATTATACAGCGAGTATCACAGAACTTAAGAAATCTCCT
>CAZDFZ010000292.1:0-1896 GCA_964504855.1 uncultured Aliarcobacter sp. | reverse complement strand
TTTTTAGGGTTATGAATTTTAACTTTAAAAAATAGTTTTATTTAAAATTAATTAATTTATAAAGAGGTATTTAAAATGAAAAGAGTTGCTTTTATTTTTCCAGGTCAAGGAAGTCAAACAATAGGAATGGGAAAAGATTTTTTTGAAAATAGTGATATAGCAAAAGATATGATTTCAAAAGCTAGTGATAGACTTGGTATTGATTTTGAAAAGCTTTTATTTGAAGAAAATGAAAATATAGGAAAAACTGAGTTTACTCAACCTGCAATTTTATTAGTTAGTTCTATTGCAAATGCAATTTTTAAAGAAAAATGTAACATTACTCCAGAGTTTGTTTTAGGACACTCTTTAGGTGAATTTTCTGCGTTAGTTGCTGCTGGTGCGATGGATTATTTAGATGCTATCGAGTTAGTTCACAAAAGAGGTTTATTTATGACTGAGGCTTGTTCTGGTGGAGGTGCTGGGATGATGGCATTAGTTGGTATTGATGATGCTACTGTTGAAAAAGTTTGTGAGGAACAAAGAGCTTTAGGTAAAAAAGTTTGGCCAGCAAATTATAATATGGATGGACAACTTGTACTTGCAGGAATTAAAGCAGATTTAGAGTCACTTGTGGATGTATTTAAGAATGCTGGTGCTAAAAGAGCAATAGTATTAGATATGTCAGTTGCATCTCACTGTGAATTATTACAAAGTGCAGTTGAGAATTTAAAACCATATTTAGAAAAATATCTAAAAGATGAATTTAAGCCAGTTATTTCAAATGTAAGTACAAATGCTTATACAACAAAGGCTGAGGCAATAGAGTTATTAGCTTCTCAATTAACAAGCCCTGTTAAATACAAACAATCAGTTGCTGCACATAGCGATAAAGTTGATATGTATATAGAGTTTGGAAATGGAATTGTTTTAAAAGGTTTAAATAAAAAAATTACAGATAAACCAACATCAAATGTTTCTGATATGAAAACTTTAGAAGCTGTTTTAGGTGAATTAAATGACTAAATTAGCAATCATGGGTGCTATGGAAGAGGAGATTGAACCTCTTTTAGCCCATTTTGAAAATGTAAATGTAGTAGAGTTTGCAAATAACAAATATTATGAAGTAAATTTTAATGGTTTGGATATTGTAATAGCATATTCTAAAATTGGAAAAGTATTTGCAAGTTTAACTGCAACTACTATGATTGAAAAATTTGGTTGTGATACACTTCTTTTTTCAGGAGTTGCTGGAGGAATTAATCCAAAACTTCAAATTGGTGATTTAATTATTGCTGATAAACTTTGCCAACATGATTTAGATATAACTGCTTTTGGTCATCCTCATGGTTATGTTCCAGGTGGAAATGTTTTTGTTGAGACTACAAAAAGCTTAAGAGAAATAGCAATAAAAGTTGCAAATGAAAACAGTTTAAAAGTAATTGAGGGAACAATTGCTACTGGTGATCAGTTTGTTCACTCAACTGAGAGAAAAAACTTTATAGAATCAACTTTTAATGCTGATGCTTTAGAAATGGAAGGTGCGAGTGTTGCTGTTGTTTGTGATGCTTTAAATATTCCATTTTTTATCTTAAGAGCTATTTCTGATAGTGCTGATATGGATGCTGGATTTGATTTTGATGAATTTTTAAAATCAAGTGCAAAAAACTCTGCTGATTATTTAATTAAAATAGTTAAAGAATTAATTAAATAAAAACTACTTTTTAGTATAAATTTGGAACAAAAGTTTTAATTCCAAATTTATACTTCTTTTTTGTCCTTTTTTAAATAATATATTTTATATGATTTTACTATTAAAAATTGAAGGCTTTTTATGGAAAAATTATATAGAGTTGAAAAAGATTTTTTAGGTGAAAAAAAGATTGAATCAAATAAATATTATGGTATTCAAACTTT
>CAZDFZ010000291.1:0-1934 GCA_964504855.1 uncultured Aliarcobacter sp. | reverse complement strand
ACTTTTTAGTGAATTGGAAGAGTTTTTAAAAGAAAAAACTGTTATTACAATAGCGCATAGATTAAGTACTGTAAAAAATGCTGATATGATTTATGTAATTAATGATGGGAAAATAGTACAAAGTGGAAACCATAAAGAGTTAGAAAAAAAAGAAGGGGATTATTTGGAGTTTATTAAAAAACAGTTGGTATAAAACTCTAATAAATTCAAAAAACTTTCCAGAATTCCTTCAAAATATAACGCGAGACATAACAATAATCTTGTATAATATTTTATAATAAATAGATAATAAAACAAGGAAAAATAAATGAAAAAGATAAACGCTTTAGCTTTATCAACAATCACTGCTTTTGCTTTGATTGGTTGTGGTGGTGGAAGTTCGGGGGGGGTAATTCTGCTGGAACAATAACACCTACAACAGGAACACTTATAGATGATAAATTAATAGGTGTAAAATATGTAAATGGTACAGCTTCTGGATTTACAGATGTAAATGGAAACTTTCCTTATACTTCTGGAATAGTAGAGTTTTATCTAGGAGATATAAAACTAGGTTCTTTAAGCTCAATTCCTTCTGATAAAAATGTTTTTATTCAAGATATTTTAGGTATTGATAGAACTGATACTTCAAATGCAAAAGTATTAAAAATAGCTTCTTTGCTTCAATCACTTGATTCAAATACTTCAACAGATGAAATAGAAATAAAAGAAGATGATTTTAATAAATTTAAAAATCTAAATGTAACTTCTATTGATGAAAATAGTGATATCCAAACTCTATTATCAAACCTAAACTTTACAAAAGTATCTGATGAAACTGCAAAAGAACACCTAAATAATAGTTTAAAATATTATGGTGTTACTTCTGATACAACTGCTCCAACACTTCTTACAAGCTCAATAACAAATGGTGCAATAAATGTTTCAAAAGATGCAAATATAGTTTTATCGTTTAGTGATGATATTAGAAAGAAATTTGTTAATTCAACAAATATAGTTTTAAAAGACTCAAACTCAAATGTAATAGAGTGTGATATAACATCTAACTTTAAAACAATAACAATTAACCCTAAACAAGATTTATCTTATGCAACTACTTATAATCTAACTTTAAAATCAACTATTGAAGATTATGGTAAAAACTCTTTGGGTACAACAGATACAATAATCTCTTTTACAACACAAGCACAACCTGATGTAAATGCCCCAACTATTACATCAGCTTCAACTTTTTCTGTAAATGAAAATCAAACAACAGCTTTTACAATAACTGCAAATGATACATCAGCTATTTCGTACTCAATAGAAGGAACTGATAGCTCTTTATTTAATATAAATTCAACAACAGGAGCTGTAACTTTCAAAACTAATCCAGATTATGAATCATCATCTCATACTCCTTCATATTCACTAATAGTAAAAGCAACAGATACATCAAATAATAGTTCTACTCAAAATGTATCTATAACTATTTTAAATGTAGATGAGACAATTCCAGATACAACGCCACCTGTAATTAATTCTGCTTCAACTTATTCAGTTGCTGAAAACCAAACAACAGCATTTACTGTAATTGCAACTGATAGCTCAAGTATTACTTACTCAATAGTAAATCAAAATGATTCAAGTGCATTTAGTATAGATTCATCTGGAGTTGTTACATTTAACTCAAATCCAGATTATGAATCAGGAAAAACAAGTTATTCTTTAACTGTAAACGCAACAGATGTAGCAAATAATGTTTCTACAAAAGATATAACTGTAAATATTACGGATGTAAATGAAAATATAATCACATTTAACTCTTTACAATATGAAATCATAACTTCTCCAATCACAGGGAAAAGATGGTTAGATAGAAACCTAGGAGCAACTCAAGCTTGTACAAGTTCAACTGATACTGCTTGTTATGGAGATTATTACCAATGGGGAAG
>CAZDFZ010000290.1:0-1945 GCA_964504855.1 uncultured Aliarcobacter sp. | reverse complement strand
CAAATTTACTTGAAAATCTTGATAAAGCATTTTCAAGAAGATTTAACTATAAAATAGAGTTTATAAAACCAAATAAAAACCAAAGAATTGAGCTTTGGAAAAAATTATTACCAGCTAATTTACCTCTTGAAAAAGATTTCGATATTGAAGAATTAGCTAAATATGAATTGACAGGTGGACAAATAGAATTGGTAATTAAAAATACTGCTTACAAAATAGCAGTTAGTGATGAACCACTATTCAAAGTTGAAAATTTTAAAGAGCAAATAACAAAAGAGCAAAAAGGGCAATTTGATGGTGAAACAAAGGTTGGATTTTTCTAGTAATTTCTAATCTTAAATTAATGTTTCTTTTTGTACCAATTTATTTTTTATCCTTAGAAAAACATTAAGAAATAAGCTTAATTTTATTAGGTTAGAATATTATAGCGTACACTAAAAATAAGTGATTATTTATTACAAGTAATTTATTGTATTTGTAGATAGAAAAAACTTTTACCTTTAAAAGGATTTATTAAATGACACATATGGAATTTGCACATCCGTACTTTGGTGCATTTGTAATGTTTGTTGTAACATTTGGTGCATTTGGTGCAACAGTATGGCTTTCAAGATATATAAGTAGAAAAATTGCAAGACTTGATACTGAAAAACTTAAAACAACTCTTTATGAATGTGGTCCTGAGGTTACAAAACAACCAAATACAATTTCAACACAATTTTATTTAATGGCTTTGTTATTTATTTTATTTGATGTGGAAATTATCTTTATGTTTCCATGGGCAATCAATTTTAAAATATTAGGTTGGTTTGGATTTGTAGAGATGATATTGTTTATTTCACTTTTAGCAATTGGATTTTTATATGCATGGAAAAAAGGAGCGCTTGAATGGCACAGCATAAAATAAACTATTTACAAGACAATGGCGCCGCTGTAAAATTAACTACTATTGATAAATTAGTTAATTTTGGACGTTCAAATTCTTTATGGCCTATGACTTATGGACTTGCTTGTTGCGCGATTGAAATGATGGCAACAGGAGCTTCAAGATATGATTTTGATAGATTTGGTACTATATTTAGAGCAAGTCCAAGACAATCAGATGTTTTAATAATAGCAGGAACACTTACGAAAAAACACGCAGAATTCATGAGAAGATTATATGACCAAATGCCAGATCCAAAATGGGTAATTTCAATGGGATCTTGTGCAAATACTGGAGGTATGTTTAATACTTATGCAACAGTTCAAGGTGCTGATAGAATTATTCCAGTAGATATTTATTTACCAGGATGTGCACCAAGACCAGAAACTTTACAATATGCACTTATGGCACTTCAACAAAAAATTAGAAAAGAATCAATTTTTAGATCAATTAAGAAAAAAAGGTTGGTATAGATGAGAAAATATACACCAAAAAATAGCGTTCAAAAAGAAGCATATTTTTCTGATAGATTTTTTGTATCTCCAAATGTTCCAAGATTTGAGATAGATTCAGATGAAATTTTTTCAAAAGATTTTGAAAAAATTTCTGCAGTAATAAAAATTAAAGAAGCTTACATTGAACATACTCATTTAGTTTTAAATATTGATAAAGATTCAATTCTTAAAACTATGAAATATTTAAAAGATGAGCTCGAATATGATATGTTAATAGAATTGTCAGCAGTTGATTATTTAGCATTAAAAGATGGTTATGAAATTTTTTATGAAATGCTTTCTATATCAAAGCATAAAAGATTAAGAGTTAAATGTTTTGTTCAAAAAAATGAACCGGTAGAATCAATTGTATCAGTATTTAATTCTGCAAATTGGTCTGAGAGAGAAATGTATGATATGTTAGGCGTAAAAGTATCAAATCATCCAAATTTAAAAAGACTTATTATGCCTGATGATTGGTATGATCATCCATTGAAAAAAACTTATCCACTTCAAGGTGATGAGG
>CAZDFZ010000289.1:0-1956 GCA_964504855.1 uncultured Aliarcobacter sp. | reverse complement strand
TGATATTGATTGCTACAAAGTTTTAGGATATATGCACCTAGAATTTAAACCACTAATCTCTAGATTTAAAGATTATGTTGCAACTCCAAAAGAAAATGGTTACCAAACGATACATACAACTGTTTTTTATAATTCAAAAATTTACGAAATTCAAATTAGATCATTTGAGATGAATAAAATTGCAGAATTTGGTATTGCCGCCCATTGGAAATATAAAACTGGAGCTAAAAATACAACAAATCTTAATTGGTTAAAATCTTTAGAATTTTCAAATGAAAATATAGAAGAATTTTATCAGGAAGCAAAAGATAACTTATATACTCAAGAAATTATAGTTTATTCTCCAAAAGGCGAAGTTTTCACTCTTCCTGTTGGTTCTACAGCTTACGATTTTGCATTTGCTGTTCATAGTAATATTGGAAAAAAAGCTATTGGTTGCTATATTAATAAAATTAAAAAACCTCTTTTAACAGAACTAAAAAGTACTGATATTGTATCAATTGAACTTGGGGATAATACTATTGTTAGATGTTCTTGGATGGATATGGTAAAAACTTCACGAGCAAAAAAACAGATTAAATTTTTATGTACACATAGACAAAAAGAGATTGATGAATTATCAGGAAGAAATATTATAAATACAATATTTTCAAGATATTCAGATGATGTAACAAAATTATATAATGTTGAATCTTTACACAAAATACCTCAAATTTTGGACTTTTTTAAACACACAAAACAAATAATTGAAAAGAAAATAGTAAATGATACAGGATTAATGACTAGATTTAAAATTTTAACTAGTAAAATTAAAGAATATAAATTTGATAATATATTGATATATTCAAATTTCAGTATAAGTTCTGTATCATTTGACCATTGTTGTCATCCAAAATTTGGTGATGATATTGTTGCTTTTAAAAATACAAATGATGCAGTAATTCACCACAAAATGTGTGATAAAGCTTATGATAAAATTAAAAATAATCAACAAATGCTTTTTTGTAAATGGACTAAAGATACCGTATATCAATATAAAATGGTTATTAGTATTCCAAATACCAAAGGCGAATTAGCAAAAGTATTAACATATATGGCTGAAAATGAATTTTATATTTTAGGTGTAGAATTTGGAAGACAAGCTCACTCTTATATACAATATTGTTATGTAGAGTTTGAAATTAATAAATCAAATATTGATGAAGTTAGAAGAATTATAGAAAGAAAAGTAAAAGTAATAGAATTTTATTCAAAAAAAGATGCTTATAATAAATAATCAAAGGGTAAAGAATTAATGGAAAAAAGAGTTCAAGAAGCGTTAGACGAGATTAAAAGAGGAACTTCTGAAATTATAGATATAGAAGCTATAGAAAAGCTTATTAAAAAATATTTTGAAACAGGTGAAAATTTTTATGTAAAAGCAGGATTTGATCCAACTGCACCTGATTTACACTTAGGACATACTGTTCTTATTCAAAAGCTTGCAACTTTCCAAAAATTTGGTGGAATTGTACAGTTTTTAATTGGAGATTTTACAGCAACTATTGGAGATCCAACTGGTAAAAGTGAAACTAGAAAAGTTTTAAGTGAAGATGATGTTAAAAGAAATGCAGTTTCATATAAAGAACAAGTATTTAAAATATTAGATGAAACAAAAACACAAGTTATGTTCAATTCTACTTGGTTAAAAGAATTAGGTACTGGTGGATTGATTGCACTTGCTTCAAATTTAACAGTTGCAAGAATGTTAGAACGTGATGATTTTTCAAAAAGATATGCTTCAAATACACCAATTGCACTAAGTGAATTTACTTATCCTCTACTTCAAGGTTATGATTCAGTTGCTATGAATACAGATATTGAATTAGGTGGAACTGATCAAAAATTCAACCTTTTAATGGGAAGAACTTTACAAAAAGCTCATAACTGTAAGAAACAACAAGCTGTTGTAATGAT
>CAZDFZ010000288.1:1632-1984 GCA_964504855.1 uncultured Aliarcobacter sp. | reverse complement strand
TTCCAATATTTGCTCCATTAAAAAAAAGTGGACTTACTGTAAATGAATCTGTACTAAAAGCTAAAGTTCCATTTTGAATAACTGCTGCATCTTCACTTTTTTCTAAAATCTCATTTTTAAAAGCATCATAAAAAACCTCTTTTATTAGCTCGTTGTTTTCAGCTCCACCATTTCCATGTGCTAGTGTTATTGTTTTTGTCATTTATTTATCTTCCCTACTTTTACTATATTTCTTACTTCCACCTTGAGATGTTTCCAGTGGATATTTTGCTTCATTTTTTGTCATTTTATTTTGTATTGCATCTTCTAAGTCTATATCTAATTTCATACAAATCCTAAGAAGATAAATAGC
>CAZDFZ010000288.1:0-1622 GCA_964504855.1 uncultured Aliarcobacter sp. | reverse complement strand
ATGCTCTAATACATCAGCTGGAAGATTTAAAGACTCTTCAAAATCAAGCCATTGAAATATCTCGTTTAATTCTCCCACTTCACCACTTAGTGCCATAACTAGATTTTTTGGATTGTGAAAACTATCCCAATTTCTATCATCTGAGAATTTTTGTATTCGTTGTTTTATTTGTTCTATATTCATAGCTTAACTTTAAAGTAAATTCCCATATTTATAATAAGCACTACAAGCACCTTCGCTACTTACCATACAAGAACCAACAGGATTTGTTGGAGTACATACATTTCCAAATATCTTACAATCTGTTGGTTTTGCAACTCCTTTTAAAATATCAGGACATCTACAAGCTTTATTATCTTTTACCTCACGTGTTGGAAGTATCTCTTTATATACTATTTTTGCATTGTACTTATCAAACTCTTTTTTTAGCTCATAACCACTTTTCTGAACTTCTCCAATTCCTCTAAATTTAAAAGGAACTTTTTCAAAATATTTATTTACTAACTCTTGAGCCTTTATATTACCCTCATAAGAAACCAATCTTTTATATTCTATTTCTAAATCAGCTCTTTTTTCCACAAACTGTTTTACAGTCATATAAAGTGATTGCATAACATCTACTGGTTCAAATCCACTTACAACCACTGGTTTATTATAGTCTCTTGGAAATTCTTCATAAATCTTACTTCCACTTATAACACTAACATGTGATGGTCCTAAAAAAGCATCTATCTTACAATCACTACTTTGTACTAATACTCGCATTACTTCTGGAACTGTAATATGGTTTATATGAAATAAAACATTTTTTATATCATTTTTGATTACTTGCTTAAGTAAGGCACAAGTCATAGGAGTTGTTGTTTCAAATCCTATTGCAAAAAATATTACTGTTTTATTTGGATTTTCATTTGCAATTTTTATACACTCCATTGGAGAGTAAACAAATCTTACATCAGCACCTTGACTTCTTGCATTTTGTAAGCTTCCATTACTTCCAGGAACTTTTATCATATCTCCTAAAGTTACAAGTATTACATTCTCTTGTAAGCTTAAAGCATAAGCACTATCAATTCTATCTTTTGGCATTACACAAACAGGACAACCAGGTCCATGAATGAAGTTTATTTTTTTATTTATAAGTTGTGGTATTCCATACTTCATAATTGTATGAGTATGACCTCCACAAACTTCCATAATGTTTATAGTTCCATCATAATTTTTTAATTCTTCATCAATAAGCTGTTTAAATGCTTTGATAGTCTTTGCATCACGAAAACCATCATATAAATCTTTTAGTTGTAGTTCTTTTTCCATCTTTTATCCGTTGTTTGGACAATTATCAGATTCTTCTATCATGGCTAATCTATCTTGCTCTTCCATTTTGTCTATTATTTCTTGATAGACTTTTAAAGACTCTAAAGCATCCTCTTCATCTATTTTGTTCATAGCAAATCCAATATGAATAAGTACATAATCACCAACAACCACATCTTGGTCTATTAAATCTAAACTAGCACTTCTTTCAACTCCCATAGTATCAACTACGCAAGTGTTCATTTCAGTATCTATACTTTTTATTTTTGATGGTATTGATAAACACATACAATTTTTCCTTTTAA
>CAZDFZ010000287.1:0-1991 GCA_964504855.1 uncultured Aliarcobacter sp. | reverse complement strand
TTTTTTAGCTTTGTCAATACCTTGACGCTTAAATTTTGCTTAAATTTTTGAATTTAAACATCCTTGCCTCTTTTACTAGCTTTTTATTGGGTAATTAATGCATTTTATTATATTTGTTTAATAATTATCTATTTATATTAATTTTTTATTTACTTTTTTCATATAGAATTATGTTTATATCGTTATTTAAACAATATATCTATACAATAACGAGATATTTATTTTAATAAGGAAAACAAAATGTATAATAGAGATTATTTATCAAATCAATCTTCACAATATACACAAGAATCATCTCAAATTCAGTTAATGAGCTTTTTAAAAGCAACATATCAACTATTTGCTGGTTCTTTATTAGCAGCAACTGCTGGTTCGTATATTGGATTAGGAATAGTTTCAATACTAATGGGACCAATGAAATGGGTTTTATTTGGTGCTGAACTAGTTTTAATTTTCTTTGTAATTCCAAGAGTAAAACATACTCCAGGTGTTAACTTAGCAGTTTTATTTGTATTTACATTTATTACTGGTTTAACTATTGCTCCATTACTAGCATCTATTTTTGCAATGCCAAGTGGTGCAGCTATTGTTGGTCAAGCATTTTTAATGACTTCAGTTGCATTTGGAGCAATTTCAATGTTTGCTATGACTACTAAAAGAGATTTCTCTTCTATGGGTAAATTTTTATTTATTGCATTAATTATTATGATTGTTGCTGGTATTTCTAATATCTTTATTCAATCTTCTATGATGCAATTAGTAATTGCAAGTGTTGGAGCTTTATTGTTTTCTGCTTTCATTTTATATGATACACAAAGTATTATTAGAGGAGATTACGATTCTCCAATTGAAGCAGCTCTTGCTTTATACTTAGATTTTTTCAATTTATTTGTATCTATATTACAAATATTAGGAATTATGAATAGTGGAGATAAAGAATAAAACTAACTCGGAAGAGTTAGTTTTAGACTACTATATTATGGATAGTAACTACCTAAGACTTATTGATGCAAATCTAAATAGACTACGTGAAGGAATTCGAGTTGTTGAAGATATTTTTAGATATGTTTATAACGATAAGCAAACTGCTATTAAACTAAAAGAACTTCGACATTTATCAAGATTAGAAAACTATATTGAATTACTTGAAACAAGAGATGTAAATAATGATGTTTTAAGAGCCTCTATAAAAAGTGAACAAAACAGAACAAATTTATACTCTATTTTGATTGCAAATTTTAAAAGAGCTCAAGAGAGTTCAAGGGTTCTTGAAGAGTTTACAAAACTAATTTCAATAAAAGATAGTGAAAATTTTAAATATATAAGATATGAACTCTATAATTTAGAAATTGTTTTAACAAAAATTACTTCAAACTCTAAGTAGTTTAAGTTATACTCTTTATAAAGCTTTTTTGCATCTTTAAAATCTAAAGAATCGTTTCCACCACTTACACCTGATTTTTTTATATAATCAAATAAATCTTTTTTATTTTCAAACTCTAATTTATACATAATTGTTTCAAATTCACAATCAAAATATTTTGAAAATGCTTGTTTTATTGATTCTTCATCTAGTATAGGAGATTTTGTATTTGTTAGTTCTTGAATAGTTTTAAAAGTATTTGAAGTAAACAATACAGCATTAATCTCATTTGTAATAAATGAGAGATGTTTTATAATATTTGATAAATCTTTTGACCATTGTAAGGCTGAAGATGATAATACAATATCATAAGAATTATCTTTTATTTCATCTAAAAACTCTTGAGTATCAAAGTCAAAACATTTTACTTCAATATTTTTCCCTTTTGGATGTAATTCACACATTGATGATGAGAAGTCAATTGCTTTGTAAAATTCTACTTCCCAATTGATATAATTAAAAACTTGTCCTGATCCACATCCTAATTCTAAAATTCTCTTTGGTTGAAATTTTAATTCTCTAATTAATGATTTTGCAGCTATTTGCTGAATAATATTATGGTTTTTAT
>CAZDFZ010000286.1:0-1994 GCA_964504855.1 uncultured Aliarcobacter sp. | reverse complement strand
AATCTATGTGGTATTAGTAAATCATTATGATTGATTTCTAGGTGTTCTTCAAATCTCAAGGGAATAGAGTATTTTGCAAAGGATTCTTTTTCACTTTGATTTAATGTGATTGATTCTAGTTTTTCTATCTTTTTCATTAGTTTTGGTTTGATAGAAGTAATGTTAGCAACTGCATTAGCTACATCATTATCTCTATCTCCCAAATGTTTGATTTTATAAGCTTCAAATACATTATCAGATATTACAAGACCATTGGCACAAACGAATCTAAATATACCAGCACTGATTGAAAATGCTTTACTTCTATCATGAGAATTGAATAGTAATAGTTCAACTGCATTATCTTTTGGATTTAATAAATCCTCAAAGTGTCTAAATCTAACACAATGTTGTTGGAAGCCTTCCTTTTCTTCATCTCTTACATTAGCAACTGCAACAGATACTGGATACCAATTATGAAATCTAATTTCTTCAATTACATCAATTGTTGGAATGAAGTGATATTTTTCACTTACCTCACTATGTGGTTCACTTGTAAACAAAGTTGGAGCTTTTAATTTTAATTGATCATTTGTTAGGGGTTTTATTTTTACTGACATTTTTTATCCTTTTTGGGTTTTTATTTTGATTTATTTTTAATCTGAATGGGGTTTTACAATTTGTAAGACTAGGGTTTGATTTTTTATTTAGTTGTTATGGATTTAAAATTAATCTTCTTGCTTTAGATCTAAATACTCTTTCAGAATTGTTGCAGAAGCTATTAAGATAGCTAATAGTATGGTCTTAGGAATCAATTTATGCTCCTAAAAGAGGGTTA
This sequence comes from uncultured Aliarcobacter sp., assembly GCA_964504855.1. GTDB lineage: Bacteria > Campylobacterota > Campylobacteria > Campylobacterales > Arcobacteraceae > Aliarcobacter. The sequence goes on along the minus strand of CAZDFZ010000286.1, from coordinate 1,177 downwards.
TAATCCATCTTATTTACATAAAATCTTGTTACTGTATCAACTGGAAAGAAATCTTCAAAGGTTTTAATCTTTTCTTTTTTCTCTTTTTCCATTTCATCAAGTTCTTTTTCACTAAGAGGTTTTACAAACTCTTTTAACCATTTTTCATAATCTTGTTTTTGTTTGGAATTAAATTTAAAACAATTTAGATTTTGAATTAGTTTTAAATCTCTTTTTTTTACATTCATATACACATCCTTTTTTTGATTTTTGGAGATACAAAAATAAAGAACAACTCTAAAGGTGAGTTGCTCTATAGGTTTGGTTATGTTTATTATATGTTGGTGAAATTTTTTGATTTTAAATTCTTTTATTACCAAATATTTTAAATATTATATTTTTTTTGTTATAATTGAATACAAAATATTACGGAATATAATAAGGAAAATATTATGGTAACATACTCAACAAATGAATTAATTCCATCATCAGAATTTGCAAAAAAATTTGGTAGTTATTTAACTCAAATAAAAGATAATACAGTTGATAAACTAGCAATACTAAAAAACAATAAAGTAGAAGCTGTAATCATTTCAAAAGATGAATATGAAAGTATGAAAGAGGCTTTAAAAGAATTAGAAGCTAAAAAAATATTACAATCAATCCAATCAGGATTAGATGATATAAAAAATGGAAAAACTCACTCAATTGATAAACTTTGGGATGAGTTATGATTATTGAATATGCAGATAGTTTTTTAAAAGAATCAAAACAACTCTCTAAAAAATTTAAACTTTTAAAATCTGATTTAAAACAAGCAGTTGATGAAATAGAAACTAAAAATGATTTAGGTGTATATCTGGGATTTAATTTATTTAAAAAAAGAGTTAAAAACTCATCAATTCCAACTGGTAAAAGTGGTGGATTTAGAGTAATAATTTACCAACAAATAGAAAATAAAATAGTGTTAATATCAATTTATTCAAAAACTGAAAAAGAAAATCTAAGTGATGAAGAGTTAAGTGAAATTATTAAACAATATATGAAAAACAGCTAGATTTTTTGTAAAATTTATGTTATAAAAATATACAATTTTAAAGGTTAAAAATTGACTCTTTAAAAAATAAGTAAATTATATTACATATTATTACTCCACCACCAAATAATCTGAAAAATCAGCAAGCATATTTCACACTTG
>CAZDFZ010000285.1:0-2002 GCA_964504855.1 uncultured Aliarcobacter sp. | reverse complement strand
GAACTGATATTGGAAATTTACAAACTTCACTTAATGTTTTTACATGTTTATGAACTTGTTTTGGCCCCGTTCCACAATTAAATCCTAAAGATAAAATATTAAATGGAGCCATAATAGCAGCTATTGTCATAGCATCTGTTCCAATTAACATTGTTCCAGAAAGTTCAATTGTTACTGAAACCATAATTGGAATATGAGGAGCTGTGTCATTTAAAGCATGAAGTGCTGCTTTTATTTGAAGTGGATCTTGACAAGTTTCAAGTAAGAATATATCAGTTCCACCATCAGCAAGTCCTTTTGCCATGATTTTATAACCCTCATACATCTCATCATATTTAATATGACCTAAACTTGGTAGTTTTGTACCAGGTCCTACAGAAGCTACAACAAATTTAGGATTTTGAGGTGTTGAATATTTTTCACAAGATTTTTTTACAAGTGCAGCCCCTAGTCTTGATAATTCATAAGACATATGCCCTATTCCATATTCATCTAAAACCCAAGGCATTGAACCAAAAGTATTTGTAGATATTAAATCAGCCCCTGCTTTTGCATAGTTATCATGTATATTTTCGAGTATATGTGGAGCTGTTAAATTTAAAAGTTCATTACATCCTTCTAAATCTTGATTTTCAAAAAACCACTCTTCTTTTTTTATATCTGCTATTTGAAGCTGTGTTCCCATAGCTCCATCAATAATTAAAACTTTTTCTTGTATTAAATTTTTAATTAATTCTTTCATTGGTACTTCTTTTTATTTATAATTATTTTTAATATGATTTATAAGATAGTATATTTAATTAGTAGTTAAAAGTTGTTAAATTTCTACTTTTATTATCTACTACAATCAGTGGTTACATTATCAACCAAAGTAATATACCATTGATTTTCTATTTTCTTCAAATAAAATATTATGCTATAAGGAATAATTATTTCATAGCTTGTCTGTTCTATATAATCTACTTTTTCTATATCTTCAGTTTTGTAGCTATTTGCTCGGATTAGATTTGCATCTTCCATAATTTTACTAACATAAGGCTTTGTTTGGGTACTTATAAAAATTCCATATTTATCCCAGCCATAAAAACTATCATCATATGGACTACAATTAAAAGTAACTTTATCAAATCTTATTTCAAAAGAATCTATATTGCTATCAGCTTCTGTGATAACTTTTTTTACTTCAAAAATATTTTTATTTTCAAATTTTGTAACATCATAGTAACCATTTATAGGATGAATATATCTAGCATTTATCAAAGATAAATTATTCTCTTTGATAGACAATGCAATTTGATTTACCTCATTTATTAAATCTTGCGTTATTGGTTCTTTTTCATATATTCTTTTACCATCAACATACTGTCCATCAATAGCACAAGCTGTAAATAGTATAGAAACAAGCGTTAATGTAAATAAATTAATAGTTTTTTGCAAAGACATTATTTTTCTTTCTAATATTTTTCTTTCTAATATTACATTTTAATTTCTTAAATACTTAATAATCCATTATTGAGAGTTAATTTTAATAATATCTTAGCTAAAATAAATGCTAAAAATTTAATCATTAGGAATTAATAAATGACTGAGTCAAAATATATATGGATGGATGGAGAATTTGTAAACTGGGGTGATGCAAAAGTACATGTATTAAGTCACACTCTTCATTATGGAAATGGTGCAATTGAAGGAACTAAAGCATATAAAACTGTTGATGGAAGATGTGCAATTTTCAAATTAAATGAACATACACAAAGATTAATAAACTCTTCAAAAATGACACTTATGAATGTACCTTTTTCTCTTGAAGAATTAAATAAAGCTCAAGTTGAATTATTACAAAAAAATGAATTATTTGAAGGTGCATATATTAGACCTTTAGTTTATTTAGGTTACGGAGTTATGGGACTTTATCATAAAGATGCTCCTGTAAATGTATCTGTTTCTGCTTGGGAATGGGGAGCTTATTTAGGAGAAGAGGGTCTTAAAAAAGGTGTTAGAG
>CAZDFZ010000284.1:0-2006 GCA_964504855.1 uncultured Aliarcobacter sp. | reverse complement strand
CTTTTTTGAGATTATTTTTGATAAAAACTGTTTGTGCTAAATTACAATTATCAAAAAGTGCCTTTTCAAGATTACACTCCTCAAAACCACAATCTTGAATCAAAGAATTAATAAATTTCATTTGCCGTAAATCCATGAGATGAAAAGAGTTTTGAGAAAGATTACAAGACTCAAATTTCACCTCAAATGGCTCTGGGCAAGAGCTCCATGAAATTCCAATAAGCTTACAATTTTCAAAAACAACATCATTAAAAGTAGAAGATTTTAATATAGATAAAGACAAATCACAATTTACAAATCTACACTCCGTAAATTTGCAATTTTGCATAATACTTTTTGAGAAATCACACTTTGTAAAAGTACAATCATCAAAATAGATAGAATCCAAGTTTTTATCATCATATGCAATAAACTCTTCTTCCCAATAATCATTTGTTTTAAACATTTTTCTTCTTTTTATCGTTCAAGAGATCTCCAAGTACCTGCATTGTGAACATTTTTGAATCCATTTGACATTAAAGTCATTTTTGCCATTGCACTTCGACTTCCACTAGCACAACATAAAATCACAGGTTTTGTATTATCTAATTCATTCATTCTACTTTTAAGTACACCTAATGGAATATTAATACTTCCCTTTTTGTGGGCATATTTAAACTCTGCTTCACTTCTAACATCAACAATCTGTCCACCTTGATTCATCAAAGTTGGAACAATCTTTAATACCTTGTATTGAGAATATTTTTTATATGCTAAATAAGCCACTAATATAATAAATACATAAATCATAGTGTTATTCAAAATTTTTCCTTTTAATGTGATAATTATGATTGAAACTTTTCACCAGCAGCAACTGTAAATGTCATTTCAACTAATAATTCTGGATTTACAAGCTCAGCTTTTACACAAGCTCTACTTGGTGCTGTTCCATCTATAAACCAACTATCCCAAACTTCATTTAACGCGTCAAAATTTGCAAAATCAGTTATATAAATAGTAACTGCTAAAATTCTTGTTTTATCACTATCTATTAAAGCTAAAGTTGCTTCAGCTTGATCAAATATCTGTTTTACTTGTCCTTTTATATCTGCACTTGTATCGCTATCTGCAACTTCTGTAAATGTCCCAATGCCATTGAAAACTGTAACATCAGACCATCTTTTACATGGGTTAATTCTATGGATTTTCATTTTGATTTTTCCTAGATGAGTAAAATTTATATTATTTATTAATAGTGGATTTTATCTAAAACAATTTTAAATATAATTTTTATTCCCCATTTAAAACAGACATAATAGTTGCTCTGCTTGTATTTAGATCTTTCATTATCTTTGATATATTTAAATCACCATTTTGGGTGTAGTAATTTTCATCATCTAACATTTTTAATATAGTATCTTTTTTATCAAGTATCTCTTGGGAAGTTTGCCTAGTAGCAAAAGTAAAATCTTCATCACTCAAGGTTTTAAGTGCTTCCAAATCTTTTTTAATAGTAGGAATCGTTACTTTTAGCTCTTTTGCTAAATCTTTTGGGTCAGTCATACCTTGTGATATTAAATATCGTAAAGCTATTCTTCTTGTTTTTATTTTACGTCGTCGATGATATGATATTTTCATTGTTGCTATTTTTTAAAAAAGTTTTATGTAGATTTTACCAAACTTTGGTGAAAGATGGTTGAAAATTATTAAAAACTAGAGTAAAGCTGTAGATTTTAGCTTCAGACAAGGAAAATAGGAAAATCAACAATTGAGCATACAACAAATATATGATTGAGTTGATTTTCTTATTTGACGCAGTATCAAGTTAAAAGATACTGCTTTATTTTATTCCCACTCGATAGTTGCTGGTGGTTTTGATGATATATCATACACTACTCTGTTGATTCCATCAACTTCGTTGATAATTCTTCTACTAATAGTTTCTAAAATATCATGTGGAATATGAGCAAATGTTGCTGTCATACCATCTGTTGCATCTACTATTCTTACACAAACTGTATTATCAT
>CAZDFZ010000283.1:0-2021 GCA_964504855.1 uncultured Aliarcobacter sp. | reverse complement strand
ATCAATTTCCATTTTTCATCCTTTTTATTAATATCATCTATTGTGGTAATAAATTTTCCCACTATTGACAGTTTTTTTACTGCACCATTACATAAAAAGGCTATAAAGCCCTTAAATAAGTCATTTTTGGATGTAGTTTGAAATACATCCAAACTACATTCTTTGTACACCCTATAGTAATTCAACTTTGGCAAACCAAACATTGCCCTGCTTTCTTCTTTTAAATTCAAAACCTAATCTTTTTAAATCAGCATTTAGATTTCTTTGAGCAACTGCTTTTTCACCTTGTTTTTTACAAAATTCTTTGTACATCTCGTACATTTGTTGAAAATCCATAACTTCATTACTATCTGGTGATGTTTTTACAAAATTGCTAAGCTCTATAAATAATTGAATAGGGCTTGACTCTCTTTTAAAATTATCCAAAAAGTTTTCGCATTTTTCTGAGATATAAATTTCTTCATTTTTAAGAACTTCTTCAATTCCTTCTATAATCCAGTTCATTACACCAGATTTATTTTCTAAAATAGTTTTATGAAGATTTTTATCTTGATCTTTTTTATCAATTACTTGTTCAAAAGGGATAAATAGTAATCTTCTTCCAAAACCATTAGTATTTTCAACATCAGCATCATCAAGCTTGTTTACATTAAAAATTAATTTTGCATAATTTCTCATTGTAAAAGCTTTTTCTCGAATCTGTCTTGTTCCTATATCTTCACCCGAAGCTACTTGTTTAAAGATTGCTAAATCTACATTCTTCATCGATATATCAGTTCCATAGTTAATAAGTCTATTATTCAAATCAGCTAATTGATACCCAAGATGATTAGTAAGACTTGCTAAAGAGTAATTAGACATCATCTCTTTAGTTAAAAGTCCTTTTAATACCTCAAATATTACTGACTTTCCATTAGATCCAATACCATACAAAAAAATTACTTTTTCAAGTTTCAAATCTTTTATAAACAAATATCCAATTGCTTGTTGTAAAGTCTTTTGAGTATCTTTATCAGGTAATACAGTGTCCAAAAAATCTAACCAAATTTGATTCACATAATTTCTAGCATATATAAAATCCAACTGATGAGTTAAAAAATGTTTAAAATTAAATGGTACTAATTCAACTCCATTTTTATCTATTTTTAGTGTTCCATTTAATAGATTTAAATATGTTACGTCATTTTGCACCATTTTCTCAAAGAATCCTGATTCTATAAGTTGTTCATAAGTACCTTTTATGAACTTCACACAAGCACTTAAACTATCAGGTATTCCCATCTTTTTAGCTGCTTTGTGTAAAAAACCTTTTAATAAATCCCCTTCAATATCAATCCAGCATTCACTATTATAAGCAAAGAATTTATTACCATCTTTTGCAAAAAGGATATTATTATTCTTAGCAAACTCTATAAGATGATTTATAAATCCGATTCTATAACAATCTTTTGAATTTACTTTTTTACCAACTATCCCGTTATTTAGTTCATCATGAATTTTTTTCCACTCAATAGGACTAAATAACACTATAAAATGCAACAATGTATTCCATATCTTTATAACAGTAATTTCTAGAGCATTTTTTTCATCATAAGCTTTATTCTGCTCTTGCGTTTCATCCTTTTTTACTAATTCATTTTGAATATCCATTTGTTCATATCTACTTCCAGACGTTATATTATTTTCCATCTCAAGCTCCTTGAACTCTATGATTTTCTAACCATGTATCAATGGCAACTCTATCGTATCTAATGTATTTTCCACCAATCTTTGTGAATGGAATTGTTGAACTATTACTAGCCATCCTCATTTTTGCCTGAGTACTTTTACTAAATCCATACTCTACTTCTAAATCTTCTGGAGACAACCATCTCTTTTGATAACCTGCATATTTTAATGCATAGTCAATTTTTTCATCTAAATTTATTGACATAAAAGATCCTTATATGTAAAATTTAGAAATTACGTAATTTCCTTTAATTATAAGAAACAAACTTTGAGCTCCTTTTGCTTCCTATGAA
>CAZDFZ010000282.1:0-2037 GCA_964504855.1 uncultured Aliarcobacter sp. | reverse complement strand
AGAGGTTCTGGTATTAAATGGGATTTAAGAAAAGAGATGCCTTATGGTCTTTATTCTGAATTAGATTTTGATGTACCAGTTTCTTATACTAATGATTCTTATGGAAGATATAAAATTTGTATACAAGAGATGAGAGAATCTTCAAAAATTTTAAAACAATTGTTTACAATGTATCCTGAATCTGATACACAACTTATGGCTCATGCTCCAAATTATATTTCAGCTCCAAAAGAGCAAATTATGACTCAAAATTATTCTTTAATGCAACACTTTGTTCTTGTAACTCAAGGTATGAGACCTCCAGTTGGAGAAGTTTATGTGGCAACTGAATCACCAAAAGGTGAATTAGGTTATTTTGTAGTAAGTGATGGATCTCCTTATGCATATAGAATGAAATTAAGAACACCTAGCTTCCAACATACGGCAATTTTAGAAGAGCTTTTAGTTGGAACAGAGTTAGCCGATGTTGTTACAATAATTGGTAACTTAAATATCGTATTTGGGGAGATTGACAGATGAAAAGATTTGATTTAAGACCCTTAAAAAACAATTTTTATGACAGAATGTTGGAACTTTTGGATAAGCAAGTTATTCAAGATGAAGTGGCAATTATTATGTTTGAAATTGGTGATTTCGAAAACATTCAAAAAAGCGCAGATGTAATATATGAAGCTGGTTATACACTAATGAACTCTATTAAGTTTAATGAAGTTGATTGGACTTTAGTTGTAAAAAAAGTAAAACCAGAGCCAAAACCAGTAATTGAAGAAAGTGCATCGAATGAGTAAAATCCAACAAATTCTTAATAGTGATTTTATAATCTCTTTTGGAACTTTTTGTGAAGATAAACAAATTATAAATTCAATAGAAGAAGCAGTAAATAAAAATAATTCAAAGTTTATTTATATGCATCCTATTGATAATGCAAATTTAAAACCTTTTTATTCTCAACTTATAAAATATGAAGTGGGAAGTGAAGAGGGAATTTGCGCTTTACTATTAAATAGTTTTGTAAAGAATAGCAGTAGAGAAATTGAAAAATTTATAGAAGACTTAGATTTAGGTTACATAAGTGCAGAAAGTAGTGCTGGAGAAGAAGAATTTGAAGAAGCAAATGAAGCTTATTCAAAAGCAAAAAATAAGAGTTTAATTATTGGAAATGATTTAATTTTGCATGAAAGAGTAGAAAATATTGTTAAATTATTAGCAGTAATTAAAAAATATTCAGATTTTAATCTAGTTGTTTTAGATAAAAATTTAGAAAAATCAATAGATTCTTGTTCAAATTTTGATTTAGAAGAGCTAGAAGAATTAAAATCTTTTAATGGAACTCTAGTTTATAAGTTAGTTGATGAAAATAGTGATGAATTATTAGTAAGTCAAACTTTTGCGAATATTGCAAAAGTTGTAGATAATAGTGAAGTTTATTTGATTTCAAAAAATGAAAAGATAAAAAGAGTTTTAAAAATTGATAAGAATTTAAATGGAACTATTGGTATTTTAAAAACAAAAATTAATGAAGATATTTTTAATGGTTATAAATATAAACAAGTAAAAATTGAAAAGGTTGAAGCATAATGAGCGATATGATTACACTAACAATTGATGGAAAATCTGTTCAAGCCAAAGATGGTGAATCAATTTTAAATGTTGCAAGGGCAAATGATGTTTTTGTTCCTGCTATTTGTTATCTAACAAAATGTTCACCAACACTTGCATGTAGATTATGTTTAGTTGAAGCAGATGGTAAACAAGTTTATGGATGTAATACAAAAGTAAAAGATGGAATGAATATTTCAACTGATACTGAAAATATTGCAAAAGAGCGAAAAGCAATTATGCAAGTTTATGATGTAAACCATCCATTACAATGTGGAGTTTGTGACCAAAGTGGAGAGTGTGAATTACAAAATTACTCTTTATATATGAAAGTTGATTCTCAATCTTATAGCATCAAAGATATTCACAGACCAGTTCAACATTGGGGAGTTATGAATTATGACCCAGCTTTATGTATCGTTTGTGAAAGATGTGTAA
>CAZDFZ010000281.1:0-2055 GCA_964504855.1 uncultured Aliarcobacter sp. | reverse complement strand
ATTTAAAGAAAAAAGATTTAGAAGGTTTTGCTAGAACATTTGATAATACAGGAAAGTAAAATGGAATATTTATCTGGAAATTTTTTATGTGAGACTATTGTTCCAAATGGTGAATTAATAGTTTCAAGAACAGATTTAAAAGGTATTATTACTTATGCAAATGAAACATTTGCACAAATTTCAGGATATAAAATTGATGAATTAATTGGGAAAACACACAATATAGTAAGACATCCGGATATGCCTAAATCTGTTTTTAAAGAACTTTGGGAAACTCTCAAAAGAGATGGTTTGTGGAGTGGTATAGTAAAAAATCTTAGGAAAGATGAAGGATTTTATTGGGTTTATGCTGAAATCTCAGAGGTTTATAAAGATGGAGAACTAATTGAGTATAAATCAGTTAGAACTCCTATATCTTTCGATGAAAAAGTAAAATATCAACTTCTTTATGACCAAATGAAAAAATGGAATAATGAACCAATAAGAAAAGTAATTTATATTTAACCTTTACAATTTGTATCAAAATCCAATTGTGCTATACAATTGGATTTTTTTGTAAATGTAATTTTTACATTTCCATCTTCTAATTCATCAATTTTATAATCAAAAAAAGCATCTATTTTAGGAAACAATCCCATAGGTATTTTATGATTTATCATTATTAATTTTTTATTCTCATCCAAAAGTTCTAATCCAATAACTGCATTTATCATAGGTTCAGGAGGAGCTGTTAAACTTGTATCAAAATAGTAAGTATCTCCTTCTTTATAAAATTGTACAGTTGCATTCAAAATTTCAACCTGTTTAGCATTCAGAGGGATATTCACTATTGTTCCTAATTAAATTATTTGTAATATATACTATTTTTATAAAATTTTTTACTGAAAAATTGTAACATACTCTTATGAAAAAGTTTATATTTTTACTATTACTTAATACTTTAAATCTTTTAGCATTATCAAATGAAATACATGAAGCTTATGCAATTGCTGTTTTTCATGCTAATGGTGAAGGTGAAAATGTCCAACATAAAAAGATTACAAATGAAGATTATAACGGTGATTGCTTTTCTAAAATTGCTGTTTTAGGAAAAATTGATAATAAAGATATTCAAGTTAGAATTGGAGATTCTGTTGGTTATTTTGTAAATTCTATTCCTATTTTTAATATCCAAAATATAAAAATTGGTACAGAAATAACTTTTCAACACTATAATGTTTCAAAAGGCTATTTTGAAGTAAAGATTGATGGAAGAATTCTTGATTCAAAAGTCTTTGTAAAATAACTATAGTAACAAATAGTGCTTAACTTTTTAGGAAATATTTTTTTAATTAAGCATAAAATAGAGAAGTTTTATAAATTTATTAATTTAAATAAAAAAATTAAGATTTATTTTATAAACATAGCAAAAAAATAGCATTTTTTAAGTTTCGAAGATGTATAATTTCACAAATAAGAGGTTTTATCAACTTATCTCTCCTTAGTTAAAAAATTGCATAATAGTGAAATTTTTTTCGGTAAAGCTTCTTTTTTTAAATTTTGAAATCAATTTACTAATAAAAACTTAAACAATAAAAAAAAGGGAAGATGAAAACATCTTCCCTTTTTTTATTCTATTAAAACCCTATTTCATATAAGGTTTTAATACTTCTGGAATACTCACACTTCCGTCTTCATTTTGATAATTTTCCATAATAGCTACTAAAGTTCTTCCAACAGCTAAACTTGAACCATTTAAAGTATGAGTTAAGATATTTTTCTTATTTGCATCTTTATATCTGATTTTTGCTCGTCTACTTTGGAAATCTCTTGTATTTGAAATTGATGATATTTCTCTATATTTATTTTGTCCAGGTAACCAAACTTCTAAATCTATAGTTTTTGAAGCACTAAATCCTAAATCTCCTGTACATAATTGCATTTTTTGATGAGGAAGTCCTAATGAAGTTAATAAATCAGAGGCACAAGATACCATTCTTTGGAAAACTTCTTCTGATTGTTCAGGTGTTGTAATTGCAACCATTTCAACTTTATCAAATTGATGTTGTCTAATTA
>CAZDFZ010000280.1:0-2061 GCA_964504855.1 uncultured Aliarcobacter sp. | reverse complement strand
TTAATAATGCAATTTTAGGTGTTTGTTTATCTGTAATTTTACCTTATCTTGAAGTTACAGCTCTTTCAAATTTAGGAAAAGAAAAATACGGAAAATCTAGACTTTATGGTTCAATAGGATTTATGATAATATCTTTAGTTTTAGCAAAATTTCTAACTCAACCTTTTATTGCTATTCATTATTATCTAGCTTTAAATATTTTAACTGTTCTTTTTGCTATTTTGTTATTAAAATATGATATTGAACATAAAAATGAAGAGAATAATGAACCATTTTCATTTTTCAAACATTGGGCTTTTTGGTTAAGTCTATTTTTTATGCAAATAAGCTTTGGAGCTTTTTATAACTTCTTTACAATATATGAAACACAACATGGTATGAGTCTTGAGATGACTTCATATTTATGGTCATTTGGGGTAGTTTGTGAAATATTAATGTTGTATTTTCAAGCACCAATATTAAAAAACAATCTTCTTAATATCATAAAATTTTGTGTTGCAATAACAACTCTTAGATGGATTTTAGTCTATTTATATCCTGATTCAACATCTATTACATTTTTTACCCAATCAATTCATGCGTTCTCTTTTGGCCTTTATCATAGTTCTGTAATCATTTATTTATATACTTTATATGAAAATAAGAAATTAGCACAACAATTTATGTATGGAGTTGCTTATGGATTTGGTGGATTTATTGGTGCTTTAATAGCTGGAGCAGTTTACGGTGAGTTTTTATTTCTTTTTAGTGCATTGTTTTCACTATTATCTTTAATAACTCTATATTTTATAAAAAACAAAAAATTAATTTAATAAAAAGGATTTCCATGAGATTAATATTCTTATTTATATTTTTAATATCATCATCTTTTGCACTAAGTGTGGATAAAAATTGGTATGAAAATAAAAAAGAAGATTTAGAAAAACTTTATAGTGAACAAGCAACTAAAATTGCTTCAATGAAAAATAGTTCTCCTGAAGATAAAGAACAAGTAGATTATCAACTTGTTTTATTAAAAAAATTACAATCAATTCTAAAAGAAGAAAATACTTTCGTTTTTAAAAATATTGATGAAATTACAACTATAGATAAATATATTGAACAAGTAAAAGAGTATTTAAGAACAGATGAAAGTTATCAGAGTATAAAAAATGAGTTTAAAGAAAATAGTAATAAATTACTACTTTTAGAAGAACAAATCGATAAATTAACTTCAAAAGAAGATATAGCAACTATTAATTCTCAATTACTATATGCATTTTATAATCTTAAAAATAAACAAAACAAATCAACTATTGAAGAATATGAAAAATATCAAACAAATTTCAGAAAAATATTACTTGATAGCCTAGAAAGTGCAAAATTTATAATAAATCAAACACTAAATCCAAGAATTGATAAATCTTTAACTGATTTTAGTGAGCTTGTAAAAGAGGAAAGAAAGCTTTTACTCTCATATGATAAAGCAAAAATCACAGCAAATGAAAATAAAATAAAACAACTTGATTCTCAAATTCTTCAATTACATAATGATAAATCAAAAATGATAAATCAAATTATTTATCTAAAAATTGAAGAATTATTGCCCTTATTAAAAAATCATGATTCAAAATATTTTGAATTAATTAATTCTATACAATTATTTATAGATGAAAATAAAGCAGGATATGAATCATTAACTGAACTATTCAAATATCTTTCAAGAGAAAGAATGGGAGTTACAAAAACTACATTTGCTGATACTAAACAAAGTGTTATTGACGTGATTAAATTTGGTTGGACAGAACTTAATGATCCAATGATTCCAATTGGAGATGGAGTTTCAATATTAGCAGTAATCAAATTTTTATTAATTTTTATTATTGGATTCTCCATTGCAAAGGTTTATAGAAAAAAAATCAATAATGCAAGTCTAAATTATTTAAATACTTCTGTTGCTACAAGAACTATGCTTGCAAACTTAGGTTACTATTTTTTAGTTGCAATAACATTTGTTTTTGGTTTAAAATCGGTTGGTATTGACTTATCTTCACTTACAATTTTAGTTGGAGCCTTATCAGT
>CAZDFZ010000279.1:0-2077 GCA_964504855.1 uncultured Aliarcobacter sp. | reverse complement strand
TTTTGTTGAAATTTGTAGATTACATAACATTAAATTTATTGGTCCTTCTGTTGAAGTTATGGAAAAAATGGCTGATAAATCAAAAGCAAAAGAAGAGATGATAAGAGCTGGAGTTCCAGTTGTTCCAGGATCAAAAGGTGCTGTTCACTCTGTAGCTGAAGGAAGAAAAGTTGCTCTTGAAATTGGTTACCCAATAATGGCTAAGGCTGCTGCTGGTGGTGGTGGAAGAGGAATGAGACTTATTAAAGAAGAATCAGAATTTGACCAACTATTTATGGCGGCATCAAGTGAAGCATTAGCGGCATTTGGTGATGGAACAATGTATCTTGAAAGATTTATCAATAATCCAAGACATATTGAAGTTCAAGTTGTTGGAGATAGTCATGGAAATGCTATTCATATAGGTGAAAGAGATTGTTCTTTACAAAGAAGACATCAAAAAGTTATTGAAGAGTCACCAGCGATTTTATTAAATGATGAAACAAGAGCTAAACTTCATGAAGTTGCAGTAAAGGCTACTAAATATTTAAAATATGAAGGTGCTGGTACATTTGAATTTTTAGCTGATGACAAACAAAATATTTATTTTATGGAAATGAATACAAGATTACAAGTTGAGCATCCAGTTTCAGAAATGGTTTCAGGAATTGATATTGTTGAACTTATGATAAAAGTTGCAGAAGGTGAAAAAGTTCCACCTCAAGAATCTATTAAATTTAGAGGTCATGCAATTGAGTGTAGAATTACAGCAGAAGATCCAAATTCATTTTTACCATGTCCAGGAAAAGTAACACAATGGTTTGTTCCAGGTGGAAGAAATGTTAGAGTTGATTCTCATGTTTATGCAAATTATGTTGTTCCTCCATATTATGATTCAATGATTGGAAAACTTATTGTTTGGGGAAGAGATAGAAACAAAGCAATTAACATAATGAAGAGAGCTTTGGCTGAATTCGAAGTTGAAGGAATAAAAACTACAATTCCATTTCATCAAAAAATGATGGAAAACGATGATTTTATATCAAATAATTACGATACTAAATATTTAGAAAACTACAAAAATTTAGACGAACTTTAAGAATTAAGAGCAAGGCTCTTTTCTTAAAGCTTAAATTTATATTAAATTAGATACAATCCCCAAAATTATACACATTTATATACCCATTTTACTTTGATATACTAATCAAAGATTCATTTTCAATAAACTGACTTACTTGCAAGACTCAAATTGCGTTTTAATTGTACATTTATGGGTAAAAGATCTAATCTTAACTTAATATAACCGTGTGTATTTTTATAAATATATACTAAGGTAAAAAAATGACATTTAACGAATTTAATTTCACAGAACAATTGCAAAAAGCAATTGATGAAGCTGGTTTTAAAGAACCAAGTCCAATACAAGAACAAGCAATCCCAGTTATTTCAGCAGGAAAAGATATTGTTGGACAAGCACATACAGGAACTGGTAAAACAGCAGCATTTGGTCTTCCAATTTTAAATAAATTAAAAGGAAAATCAGGAGTTGAAGCAGTTGTTATTGTTCCTACAAGAGAACTTGCAATGCAAGTTTCAGATGAATTATACAGATTTGGAAGATTTTTAGGAATTAACACTGCAACTGTATATGGTGGGCAAGCATATGCAAGACAAATCAAATTAATTGAAAATGCAAGTATTATTGTTGCAACGCCAGGAAGATTTTTAGATCTTTTAAGAGGTGATAAAATCGATATTAAACCCGATTATGTAATTCTTGATGAAGCAGATGAAATGCTTGATATGGGATTTTTGGATGATATTAAAGAGATTTTTACTTTCTTACCAAAAGAGAGACAAACTTTATTATTCTCTGCAACTATGCCAATTGCAATTAAAAACTTAGCAAAAACGATTTTAAATGAGCCAGAATTTATCACATTAACAAAAAGTGATGTAACAAATGCAAAAATTACTCAAACTTTCTATGTAGTTGATGAAAGAGAAAGAGATGATGCTTTAATTAGATTATATGATTTTAAAAATCCAAGTAAATCTATAATTTTCTGTAGAACTAAAAAAGAAGTTGATAGATTAT
>CAZDFZ010000278.1:0-2078 GCA_964504855.1 uncultured Aliarcobacter sp. | reverse complement strand
GTTTTAATTCTCTTTTTCCTTGATTATTTGCAATTATTTCAAAAAGTTTGTACATAATATTTTCATCATTGGAAAAAGGAATAGCAATTGTTATTGGTGGTTCAACTACCTCTTTTTGTTTAACTTTTATTTTTTCATTTTTTGCATCTTTGATGCTTTCTATTTTTAGAATATTCATTCTTGTAAAATTTTCATCTTTTGAAATTCTTACTTTAAAAGCAATTGGCTCATTTAAATCAAAATCATCTTTTAACTCTTTTAATCTATCTTCAAAAAGCATAAGTTCAATTGTTCCATGAAAATCCATAATGGTTGCAATTCCAAATTTATTTCCTTTTTTAGATGTTTTTTCACTAATGTTTTCAATTTTTCCAACAAATAAAGCTTGACTTCCATCTTCAAGTTCATCAATTTGAGATGATAAAGTATAATTAATTTTATCAAGATGCTCTCTATATTCGTCCAATGGATGTCCTGAAACATAAAATCCTAAAGCAGATTTTTCAAGTTCAAGTATATCTTTAGATTCAAATTCAGGGATATGCTCAAGTTCAATTTCTATTTTTGTAAGTTCATCACTATCTCCAAAAAGGGAACCAGTAACCATTTTTTTTGCAGTAGCAGCTTTTCCAACAGTTTCAACAATTTTTTCTATTTGCTCAAGTAAGGCTCTTCTTGAATATCCAAAACTATCAAAAGCACCAGCTTTTGTTAAAGATTCAATTACCCTTTTATTTACTTTACTTCCATCAATTCTTGAAATAAAATCTCCCAAATCTTTGAATGGTCCATCAACTCTTGCATTTAAAATAGAATTAATAGCCACATCCCCAGCACCTTTTATAGCACCCATTCCAAACATTACAACTTCTTTATCATCTATTTTCTTTGCTGAAAATACTAAATCAGATTTGTTTATATCTGGTGGGAAAAGATTAAGTCCTAATCTTTTTACTTCATCAACATATTTTACAACTTTATCAGTGTTATCTTTTTCAAGAGTTAAAAGTGCAGCCATAAATTCTGAAGGATAATAGCATTTTAAATATGAAGTATAAAAAGTCACCAGTGCATAAGCAGCTGAGTGAGATTTATTAAATCCATATCCAGCAAACTTTACAATTAAATCAAATAGCTCTTCACAGTGAGGTTTTTGATATCCTTTTTTTACTCCTCCATCTGCAAATTCACCTTTTAATCTATCCATCTCTTCTTTGATTTTTTTACCCATTGCTCTTCGCACTAAGTCTGCGCCCCCAAGTGAGAAGCCTCCAATACTTTGTACGATTTGCATAACTTGCTCTTGATAAACAATAACTCCATAAGTTGTTTCAAGAATTGGTCGCAATGGCGCATCAAATTCATCATAAAAGTAATTTATTTCAGCACGACCATGTTTTCTATCAATAAAATCATCGAGCATTCCTGATTCCATTGGTCCTGGTCTATAAAGTGCAAGAACGGCAATGATATCCTCAAAATTTGATGGTTTTAATCTTTTACATAAATCTTGCATACCATCTGACTCTATTTGGAATAGTCCCATAGTATTTCCAGTTTGAATTAGGTCATATACCCCTTTGTCATTTACATCGGTTGTTATGAAATTAACTCTTTTACCATGCCTTTGCTCAATTAGCTTGTTAGCTTCTTCAATAACTGTTAGGGTCTTTAAACCAAGAAAGTCGAATTTAATTAAATCCACATCCTCAACATATTTTCCATTATATTGAGTAGCAAGTGTATCAAGACCTGAGGGCTTAAATAGAGGTGTTTTTTTCCATAAAGGTTCATTTGAAATAACAACTCCTGCAGCATGTGTTCCTGCATTTCTATTTAGTCCCTCTAACGCAAGAGCATATTCCCAAACCCTTGCCGCCTGGGGATCAGCATCACAAAGTTCTTTTATTTTTGGTTCTTTTTCATAAGAACTTGTAAGATTTATTCCTAATTCATCAGGTATTAGTTTTGCCATAGCATCAGCTTTTGCGTAAGGCATATCAAGAACTCTAGCTACGTCTCTAATAACCCCCTTTGCAAGAAGTTTACCAAAAGTTATGATTTGAGCAACGTTCCCA
>CAZDFZ010000277.1:0-2092 GCA_964504855.1 uncultured Aliarcobacter sp. | reverse complement strand
TTATTTATATCAAATATAAATTTGTCTAAATTTATAGGATCAGGAATCAGTCCCATTACATTATACAAATCATAAATTCTTTGAATTTTATCTTTTTTAATTTCACCTAAATTTACTGTATTAAAATATGAAAGCTTCTTTAATTCTTTTCCTTCATAAATTAATTCTTCTTTTTCTAGATTTTGTGAATTATATTTTTGAAGTATTAAATCAGCACTCTCTTCAATATTTGAATATGCATATTCCCATCCTTTTAAAGATGCTTTTTTAAATTGAAGAACAGTATTTAAATCAAAATTTATAAGGTTCTGATTTGTAAATAATAAATCACTATACATATCAAATCCATATTTTTTAGGATCAAATACATTATACTCTACACCTTTTTTTTGTAATGTATAAGGAGATTTAGAAATATATGCAGAAATAACGTCAGTATTTTTATTTATTAAATCATCTATGTTATGAGTATGTTTCAAAAATGTTAAATTATCAAGCTTAATTTTATTAGAAGTAATCATAGCTTTTAATGATACTTCTCCAGCATCATCAATTGTAGTCATTATTCTTTTATTTGAGAATTCATTTATTGTATTTATTCCAGATTCTTTTGTACTCATTAAAATTAAAGGTGTTGATTGAAATATAGCATATAAAGCAACTATATTTGGATTTTTTACTCTTTCAAGTATTAATGTTTCTCGACCAACAGCAAAATCAATTTTTCCATCATTTACACTTTTAGGAATATCTAAACCAAATGAAAAAGGTATTATTTCAACATCAAGACCTAACTCTTTATAAAAACCTTTTTCTTTTGCCATGTAATAACCAGCAAACTGAAATTGATCTAACCAAGATAATTGAAGAGTAACTTTTTTTAATTCTTGAGAAAATAAACTTTGTGTCAGTAATATAAATAATATAATAATAGATTTTATTTTTTTCGATAGATTCAATGCTAAACCTTTTTATAAATTATTTAAGTATATCAAAAATAATTAAAAAAAGGTTAAGTAATTAAAAGATAATAATATACACTTGTTATAATATTATCTCAAAATATTAATGTAAAAAGTGTCTTATTCCAGAGAAGTATAGTGCCATACCATATTCATTTGCAGCCTCGATAATTTCATCATCTCTAATACTTCCACCTGGTTCAATTACACATTTAACTCCTGCTTGTGCAGCTGCATCAATTGAGTCTCTAAATGGAAAAAATGCTTCTGAAGCTAATACAGCACCTGTTACATCTATTCCCATATCTTCAGCTTTTCTTAATGCTGCTTTTGAAGCATCAACTCTTGAAGTCATACCCATACCAACAGCAACCATTGCAGAGTTTTTAACATAAACTACACAGTTTGATTTTGTTAATGAAGCAATCTTATAAGCAATTTCCATATCTTTTACTTCTTGCTCTGTTGCAATTCTAGTTGATTTTAACTCTGAATTTCTAACTTCGTCATCAGCAACTTTATCAGCATCTTGGAATACAAATCCACCATCAACTCTTTTAAAATCAATTGTATCATTTGCAAGTTCTAAATAATCTGTTCCTTGCTCAAATAGTTTAATTCTTTTTTTACTTTCAAATACTTCTACTGCTTCTTTAGTAAAACTTGCAGCAAAAACAACTTCTAAAAAAATCTCATTCATTTTCTCTGCTAATTCTTTATCTACACATCCATTAACTGCAACAACTCCACCAAAAGCCGAAACTGGGTCACATTTAAGAGCTTCAATATAAGAATTTAAAAGTGTATCTTTAATAGCAAAACCACAAGGATTTCCATGTTTTACAATACATACAGCTTTATCTTTTCCAAAAGCAGCAGCAATTTTTGCAGCTCCTGAAATATCCCCCATATTATTAAACGATGCTTCACCTTTTACAGTTTTGAATTTATTAGAAAATTGTGCATCAAACTCATATAATGCACCTTTTTGATGTGGATTTTCTCCATATCTTGTATCAAATACTTTAGAACCAACAATAAATTGTTTAGCTCCCATTCCACCATTAAATCTTTTGTTCATATAGTTTGCAATCATTGAATCATAAGCAGCTGTGTGTTCATAAGCTTTA
>CAZDFZ010000276.1:0-2114 GCA_964504855.1 uncultured Aliarcobacter sp. | reverse complement strand
CATTTGGTTTGCAGATTCCCAAATCTTTGCAGCTAGTTGTTGTTTGTTCATTTATTTCCCTAAAATAGTATTTAATATTTTTGCAAGTTTAAAATTTATTATTATAAATAAATATTTTATCTAAAATATGATTTGATAATTATTTTGGCAATTTATATTATTATAAATTTATATATTCACTCAACATGTCATTTAACCTAGTTTGCAAATATTGTGGTGAAACTATTTTGATATAAGGTAACCAACTTTTTACAACTCTTAATATCTCATCATCATATGAAACTATTGTAGAAATTATAAAGCATTCATCATTTTGTTCAAGTAGTTTTTTATTTGGTAAAATCTCTTTTCTTAAGAAATACTCTTTTGCACTATTATTTATTTTTAGAATAACTTCAATACTTTCATTTGAAAACCAATTAGTATCATTTTTTTCAATTTGTTCTAAAAAATCTTTTTTAGGATTAAATTTTTTTGTTTCATCTTTCCAATTAAATTTTTCTATTTTTGAAAATGTGAAGTTTTTTAGTTGATTGTTTTCATCAGCCAATAAGTACCAAATGCTATTATTGTTGATTAGTTTGTATGGATTTACAACTCTTAGTTTATTTGAATATATAAAATTTACTGGACTATTTTTTATAATAGCAGCACTTAGTTGTTCAAAATAATCTTTTTTAGAACTAATATTTTCAAAACCTTGATTTTTGATAAGATAGGCTTTATTTAGTTTCATATTTAAAATATCTGAAATAAAATCATTACTAAGTTCTGGATATAGTTCTTTTATACCACTTAATGTTGCAAAATTCTTAATATCTTGAAAGCTAAGTTTACCTAATGCGTAGCTTTCCATACTGTAGTAATCGCCTTTTTTATCAATAGGGATATAAAAGAGTCTCTCTTTTATATCTCTTTGAATTGTTCTAATATTTACATTAAACTCTTCAGCTAATTCTTTAGCTGAAAAACTCTCACCACTATTTAATTTTGTTAAAATAAGTGAAAGTCTAAGAGCTAGGGTATCGTGTGATTTTTTCATTTATAAAAAACTTCCCTAATTTTATTATTTTCTAATAATAGCAGGTTTTATTCACTAAACTCAATTTCACATTTATTACATCTATAAAATACTCCACAAACAAAGCCATTTGTATTATATTCATTATTTTCTACTTTTTTATCAAAATTACCAGTTATTATTTTAGCTACTGTAAGTACAGAACTAGAACCTATATATGATGACATAACATCTGATTTATCCTTAGACTCACTTTTTCCAGTTTTAATACTTTGAATTGAAACAACATGTTTTGATGAACCGCAATTTTTACATATTGGTTTAGTTTCATCTTTATTTTCTTCATCCAATTCTTCTAAAACAACACCTAATTCTTGAATTAATTTTTCATTTGAAGGAAGAATTATTTTTTTTCTACTTTTTACTATTTCTATAATATTTGCTTCAAAAAGATTTTTAGCAAATAAATTTCTATCGTTAGAAGCAAACATATCTCTTAATACATCAGGAATATCTTTTTCTTTGAACTTATCTATTACTTTTTTTGCTTCTTCTTCATTAAGTAAATAATCAAAAGCTAATTGAGAAAATTCAACTTCAATAATTCTTAACATCTCTTTTGCATCATCTTCTATAAAATGGTCTAGAACCGTTTCAGTAACTTTATGAGCAGCTGTCCCACCTGCCATACTTCCGATTATTCCACCAACAATAGCTCCTGCAACATTTCCAACAATAGGAATAGCACTACCTAATGCTCCACCAGCCATTGCACCACCCATCCATCCACCAATACCACCTGCTACACTTGCACCAGTTTTTGTAACATTTTTGAATACTTGAGAACCTGAAACTCGTCCATTAAATAATCTATAAAAATCAGCTGTTGATAATACTAAAGTAGTAGCAATACCAGTAACAACATTACCTCTTAATAATTTACTTGCATGATTCATTGCTGCTGCACCATAAATCATCTTATCACTACTTCTTAAAGCATTTGCTAATAAATGATAAGCTTTTGAACCCATATTTTTAACTATTACTCCACCAATAAATAATCTGAATTATGGTATAATATGAGATGGAAAAA
>CAZDFZ010000275.1:0-2117 GCA_964504855.1 uncultured Aliarcobacter sp. | reverse complement strand
TCAAAAAGATTTCTCAGATGCTATGGCAAAAGATTTAGATGACCATGTTAAAAATGTATTAAATGAAAGATATCAAGCTGTTCTTCAATCTTTAAGAGATAATAATGCTGCAATTGAACAAATGACAGCTGAATTACTTGATATTGAAGTAATAACAGGAGAGCGAGTTAGAGAAATCATAAAAGAAAATGGTGGAAAAGTTTTCGAAGAAGAAGATTTACACTCTGATGCAATAAGTAATGAAGAAGAAACAACTATTCAAACTTCAACAATAAATGAAGAAATAGAAGATAACAAGTAATTAGTATCTTTATTTTATAAAAGGGTGAAATTAAATTTCACCCACTTTTTTTATCCTATTTTTAAATATTAGTTTGTGACAAATTTGGTTATAATCGTAATACTACAATCATATTTTATGAATTAATTATTTTAATATTTTATATGATTCTAATTTTCTGGAGCTAAATTTATGTCAAGATTATACAGACGGGTTTTTATTCTTAATTTTTTAATTTTATTTATTAGTTTTTCTATTTATTCATATTTTACATTTACTTTATTTGAAAAAGATTTTATTTATTTGTGTATAACGTTATTTGTTTTCTTGATTCTAAGTACTTATTTAGTTGTAAAAGTTGCAGTTACACCAATATTTATGAATTTACAAAATTTGCGAAATGAATTTAATAAATTTAATAATGATGTAAAAAATGTAAATCATCAAAAATTTTTTGAGTTAGAATTAATTAATACAGCATTACAAGAAAAATATAAAGAACAAAAAGATTTAACAGATTCTTTACAAGAACAACTAACTACTGAGATAATAAATAAAGAAGAAAAAGAAGAGTTGTTAGTTCATCAATCGAGATTAGCAGGTATTGGAAAAATATCGACTAATGTTGTTAATGAATTGGATGAAAGTTTATTGACAATGAATTTTATACTTCAAAATATGAAATTAGTATTAAAAGAGATTAAAGTTGATAATAACTTGATAAATAATTCAATGGAACAGCTTGTTCGAGTTGTATCAGAATTAGATATGAAAAAAAATGAAATAAAAAATTTTATTAAACCAAATGAACTACAAAAAGAATTTTTTCTAGATAATGTTTTGATGGAATCATTAGAAATGCTTGAAGATACTTTTAAAAATAATAATATTGAGATTGATTATAATATTAGTAAATCAATCAAATTATTTGGATTTGCAACAGAATTTTCACAAGTTATTTTTAATATTCTTCAAAATGCCAAAGATGCTTTAGTTGAAAATAATATAGAAAATAAAAAAGTTTTTGTGAGTATAAAAAAAGATAAAGATTTTGCATATGTTAATATTTCAGACAATGCAGGTGGAATATCGATTCAAATGGTAGATAAAATTTTCAAACCTTATTTTACTACCAAAAGTTATAGAAAGGCTTCAGGATTAGGACTTTTTATATCAAAAATCATAATTGAAGAAAATATGAGAGGTAAATTAGAATTTGAAAACTTTATGGATGGAGCAAAATTTACAATTAAAATACCTATTTTAAAGGAAGCTAATTGAGTAGTCATAGAGATTTTTTTAAAAATGTTAAAGAAATAACACTTTTATATGTAGAAGATGATGATAATACAAGAGAAGAATTAGTATTTTTTTTAGAAAATAAAGTAAAAAAACTATATATAGCTAAAAATGGTCAAGAGGGATTTGAATTATTTGAAAAATATCAACCAGATATGATTATTACTGATATTCAAATGCCTGTAATGAATGGTATAAAAATGGTTAAATTAATAAAGCAGGTAAATAAAAATATTCCAATAGTATTTATTACTGCTTTTAATGATGCCGATAATTTATATGAAGCTATTAAATTAAATATTACAAATTATTTAACAAAACCTTTAAACCTTTTTGCTCTTAGTGAAGTTTTATCTTCAATTGCTAAAAACATTACTTTAGAAAATGAAAACAAAAAAATAGTTAATACATTAAGACAATATAAAGATATTGTTGATGAAAGATCGATTATTTCAAAAACAGATATTAATGGAATAATAACTTATGTGGCTTAATTAAAAAAAATGGGGTCTGAAAAGTTAAGCTAGCTTCGATACTA
>CAZDFZ010000274.1:0-2131 GCA_964504855.1 uncultured Aliarcobacter sp. | reverse complement strand
AGATAAAAAAGATATTGTATATTTTGATAATCCAAATGATTGTTTTGAAAAATTAAAATATTATTTAGAAGATAAAAAATATGAATATATTGCTAAAAATGGACAAGATAAAACTTATGAAATTACCAATGCAAAAAGAACTACAAAATATATGTTAGAAGTTTTATTTGATGAAGAAGATGCAAATAATTATGAGTGAAGAGAATATAAATTTAAAAAAGGTGAACAAAGATGACAATTTTACATACATTGCATTGGGTACAATTTGCAGGTACAGAAAAAGTATGTGTAGATTTGTGTAATGAGTTTTCTAAAGAGCATGAAGTTTACTTATTGAGTAGTTCAAAAATAAAACCCTATATAAATGATAATGTAAATTTGATTGAAGTTGATTTCGAGAAAAATAGATACAATCCATTTTTTTTATATAAAATAGCTCAAATAATAAAAAAAATAAATCCTGATATTATTCATGTACATAATACTAAAGAGTTAGAAGTAATGTATAATGCAAGAATTTTTTTAAATAAAAATGTTCCAATAGTTGGGACAAAACATACTTTGACTCCGAAGAAAAAATATGCTTTAGCTGATTTAGCAGTAGGAATTCTAGAAGATACACATTCTATTATTGAATCAAAGAATTCTATAATAATAAAAAATGGTATGGCTTATAAAGAGCCAAAATTATTGAAAAAAGAGGAAAAATTTCACATTGTTTCAGCAGCGCGTTTAACACCTGCAAAAGGTATGGATATTATTATAAAAGCTGTTTCTTTATTAGATTTTGATTTTAAATTAAGTCTTTTTGGTAGAGGTGAACAAGAAGAAGAGTTAAAAGAATTGATTAAAGAATTAAAATTAGAAGATAAAGTTGAAATAGTTGGATTTGTAGATAATTTAAATGATTATTTATATAGTTCAGATGTTCAAATCATAGCTTCTATATTTGAGCCTTATGGATTAACAGCAATAGATGGTATTTATTATTCTAAAATATTACTTTCTACTAAAACAGGAATTTGTGAACAAATATTAGATGAAGATTTATTATTTGATACTTCACATGAAGCATTAGCAAAAAAATTAAAAGATGTATATGCAAATTATAATAAATATGAACAACTATTTGCAAAAATCAAAGCAACAAAAGAGGATTATAGCATAGAAAAAATGTCTAAAAAATATTTAGAAGCATACAAAAGCTTATTAAAGTAATATGATGATTTACATAATTAGCATAATTCTAGTTTTACTGATTGCTTTATCTGCAAGATATAACTGGTGGAGAATTCCACAAAGCTATAAAAAAGTTAGAGTTTTGATGTATCATAGTATTAGTGAACATATTGGAAATGAAAAACATAATAAATGGAGAGTAAAACCAAAAGATTTTGAAAAACAGATGAAATGGTTTTATGACAATAAATGGAGTTCTTATACTATTTCAGAGCTTGTAAAACTTGAAAATATTTCTTTAAAATCTTTTGTTATAACTTTTGATGATGGTTATGAAGACAATTATATAAATGCTTTTCCAATTTTGCAAAAATATAATTTTAAAGCAACAATATATTTAGTTCCAAATCAAAAAACTAATCATTGGGAAAAAGAGAATACTTCATCATTATCAAATTTGTTAAGTAATGAGCAAATATTACAGATGCAAAATAGTGGTTTAATAGAATTTGGTTCACACACAATGAGTCATGTTAATTTATCAAAAGTAGCTGATGTTCAGCTTTTAGATGAACTTATAAAATCAAAAAAAGAGGTTGAAAATATTACACAAAATGAGTGTGAAGCTTTTGCGTATCCTTATGGAAAATTTGATGATAATATTGTGAATAGTGTGAAAAAAGCTGGTTATAAAAATGCAACTGTTGTAAAAAGAGGGCTTTTTGAAAAAGATGATGATGTTTATACTATAAAAAGAGTTGGTATTTTAGGGACAGAGAGTTTTATCGATTTTCTATTAAAAATTTCAAGGGTTAGGAATAAATTATGATAGAGGCTTCTGTTTATATAATTTGCAAAAATGAAGAAAAACATATAAGAAGAGTTTTAGAGAGTGTTAAAGATTTTTCTGAAATAGTCGTTGTAGATAGTGGAAGCAGTGATAATACATTAA
>CAZDFZ010000273.1:0-2131 GCA_964504855.1 uncultured Aliarcobacter sp. | reverse complement strand
TCTTATGAATTCTACTAAAAAGCTTCAGGAGCTTAAAAATGAACTTGATAAGCTTTTAAGTTCTTGTAAACCTAAAAGCTAAATAAAAATATTTTTTATTTAGCTTTTTTTCTTATTTCTTCTAAAAGATCTATTTGTATCTCTTGAATTTGAGCTAATCTTTCCCATTGATGAGAAAGAAGATGATCCATTTTTTCATGAAGTTGTCGTATTTCAAGTTCGGCTTTCAAATTAACTTGATAATCATATTGTGATCTTAATCTATCTTTTGCTTCTTGTCTATTTTGGCTCATCATAATTATTGGTGCTTGGATTGCTGCAAGACATGAAAGTAGTAAGTTTAATAAAATAAATGGATAAGGATCGATAGGTTTTCCAAATGCAATTACAGAATTAATAGTGATCCAAATAATTAAAAATCCCGTAAAAAATCCCATAAAAGACCAACTTCCACCAAAAGAAGCAATTTTATCTGCAACTCTTTCTCCAAAAGTCCATTCATGATCAGATGAAGTATCAGAAGTTAAAGATATAAGTTCATGTTGTTTCATCGTATCTAATACTTTTAATTCTAGTTTTGATAATTCACCTTTTTCTGATTCAATAAGCAAATGTATAAACTTATTTTGATAAAAATGTAAATCATCTTTACAAATCACAGATGATTCATTCCAAGAGGGTATATCTTTTTTTATTAAATTATAAATTCCCTGTCTTATCATATCTGAATGAACAATTTGATCATTTTTAAACTCTTTATTACAAACTGAGCATTTATGTAAATTCATATAGTATTCCTTTTAAAAGATTTCTGTTGTTTTATAAAGTCTTTCTTTATCAAAATGAGTATAAATCCTTGAAGTATTAATATCTGCATGACCTAATGCCTCTTGAACTAAAATTAAATCATGATGTTTTTGATATAAAAGTGTAGCAAATGAGTGTCTTAACATATGAGCACCATTTTTTTCTTTTCTAATTCCAGCACTAATTAAAATATTTTCAACAATTCTACTTACATAAGCTTGAGTTAATCTATTTCCTTTTTGATTACAAACCAATAAATCATTATTACAAACCCTCATATCTAACCAATTTTTTAATTCATTTTCAATAATAGATGATTTTATCATTACAACTCTTGGTTTATTTCCTTTACCTCTTATTTGTAAGATATAAACATTATCTTCTTTATAAATCTCTTTTATTTTTAAATTTAATATTTCACTAACCCTAATACCTGTATATATTATGATTTTTAGAATTAATCTATTTCTATAACCAATATTATCAGTAAATTCAAAAGTATCAATAGCATTTAAAAATCTATCAATTTCACTTTTATTCATAAAAGAGGGTAGTTTAGTACCACTTTTACCACTTAATCCACCCCAATTTTTTAACTCTATTTTAAATAAATATGAAGTCCCATCGCTATTTTCATTTTGTTTATCTATATAAGAAAAGAAAGAAAGCAGGGCAATACGATGATTTTTCTTTGAAGCATCTGATAAAGAGCTAGTTTGACTAGCAAGAAAATCACTTAGTAATTCTTCATCAATTTCTTTCATTGAAGCTAATCCTAAATCAACAGTAAAATTGTATAATTTTAATAGGGGATTGAAATAAGTATTTATTCCAGCCAAACCTATATTTCTAACATCTTTAACTATAATATTTAATTCATCTATTGATTTAGTTCCTTTAACTAATTGTTGTATTATAAAAGCTAGTTTTTGTTTATCCAAAACTTGTCTATTTGATAGTGTTGTTAGTTTATTTCTAATAAATCTTTCAATCCAAAAAAGAATAGTGTTATTAAAATCATTTTTAAAGTCTAATTCATATCTCATATTTGTTCCAAGGGTTTATAATTTATATAGAGTATTATATCAAAGTAAATATAAGTATTAGTTTGAAAATTATAGCTTTCAACACAAAATATAAATTTAAAAAAGAAGGAAACTATTTCCTTCTTCCTTTTGAAAATTCAATAATATAATCCGCAATATTGTCTAAATGAATAATATCTTTAATAGCACCTGCTTGAATTGCTTTCATAGGCATTCCAAAAACAACACAACTCTCTTCATTTTGAGCAACAGTGTATGCACCATTATCAAAAAGTTCT
>CAZDFZ010000272.1:0-2144 GCA_964504855.1 uncultured Aliarcobacter sp. | reverse complement strand
CTTATTCCACCAAAAACTATAGCTATTTTCATCAAATTCCTTTTTTATAAATCTATTTTATTTTTGTAATTTTTTAAGTGCTTCTTTTACTAAGTCACTTGTATTTCCGCTTACGCAAGTTTTTAATACTTTTGCAACCAAATCTTTTTTAAATCCCAATGATTCAAGAGCAAGTGCAGCTTCAAAAGAAGAAGAAAATGCTGTATTATCACTTCCATCAGCTGAATCAACTATAAATCCAGAAAGTTCAACTAGAATTCTACTTGCACCTTTTGGTCCCAATCCTGGAACTCTTTTTAACATTGTTACATCGTTTTCACTTACAATTTGTGCAAATGAAGTTGGTGTAAATGTTGAACAAATAGCAAGTGCAACTTTTGGTCCTACACCATTTATTTTTATAACTGTATCAAAAAGTTTTTTTTCATTTATATCTAAAAAACCATAAAGTGATTGAGAATCTTCTCTTATTATATGCGTTATTTCTAATTTCACATCTTCAGAAATAATTTTTGAACTGCAATTTAATGAAACAAAAATTTCATAAATAATTCCATTTACATTAACATTTAATAACGTCGGTTCTTTCTTTGTTATTTTACCTATAAGTCCCACTATCATTATTTACTCTTTATCATAAGAAAATTCAAAATTTAATATTTAATTAATATTTAATAAATAAATTTCATTATATAATAATTACACTTAAATAAAAAAGGCTTGAGTCATGATTGAATTAATAACGAAAAAAATAAGCAATAAGATTATTCTTGCTTTATTTCTTTTGATGTCATTAAGTAGTATCTTAGTTATCCTATCAACAACTACGAAGGTAAATAAAGATTCTATTAAGAAAACTGAAGAAAATTTAGAAATGCTAAATGCTGCTATGTTCCAAAGTTTAAGAAATGCAATGAAAACAGGAGATCCTGAACAAATTGCAAAAGCAGAAAATGATGCAAGACAAATTAAAGGTGTAAAAAATCTAACAGTTGCAAAAAGTAAATCTTTAATGGAATTATATCCATCAAATGTACCTTATACAAAAGATGAAAAAGTGTTAGAAGCTTTCTCTTCTAAACAACCTTTATTAATACAGTCAAATGATAAAAATGGTCATGACTTAAGAATGGTTAAGCCAATGATAGCAACTGATGAATGTTTATTATGTCATGCTAATCAAAATGCTGGAGATGTAATTGGAGTTATGGATTTAACTTTTTCACTTGAAGAATCAGATTCACAAATTAATGCCTTACTTGTTGATATTTCACTTGTATCTCTAATTTTAGCTTGTATTACAATTGGTTTAATTTTTTATATTGTAAGAAAAGCAACAGCACCAATTGAAAAATTAAAAGAAGGATTTGAAAATCTTCTTCACTCAAATGATACAAATATAACATTACATGTTGAATCAAAAGATGAAATTGGTGAAGTTGCAGATTTATTTAATGCCTATATGAATAAAGTAAGAGCAGGATTAAAACAAGACGAAATGGTGATCGAAGAGGCAAGTGATATTTTAGAAAAAATAGCAAATGGTTTCTTTGTATATAAAGTAAATTCAACTGCTTCAAATCATCATGTTGAAGATTTAAAAAATAGACTAAATTCAATGATTGTAACAACAAAAGAAACATTGGATAAAATAAATGAAACACTAAGATATTATTCGGAATCAAAATTTGATTTTAAAATCAATGATGATGGAATTTATGGAAATCTAGGTTCATTAACTGCAGGAATTAAACTTGTAGGAAATAATACATCTGAAATTTTGGCTATGGTTATGAATACAGGAAATGCATTAAATGAAAGTACACAAACTCTTTCAGCAGCATCAAATAATTTATCAACTTCATCAAATCAACAAGCAGCTTCACTTGAAGAAACAGCTGCTGCATTAGAAGAGATTACATCAACTATTCAAGCAAATACTCAAGCAACAGTAAGAATGTCTCAACTTGCACAAAATGTTACTGTTTCAGCAAATAATGGTCAACAACTTGCAAATAAAACTGCTATTTCAATGGATGCGATAAACAAAGAAGTTAGTTCAATTAATGTGGCAATTGAAGTAATTGATCAAATTGCATTCCAAACAAATATTCTTTCTTTAAATGCAGCTGTTGAACCAGCAA
>CAZDFZ010000271.1:0-2153 GCA_964504855.1 uncultured Aliarcobacter sp. | reverse complement strand
CCTAAATATAAATCTCTAACTATTTGTTTTCCAACAGCAACAGAGAAACCTTTTGTATCTATTTGTGAATCATAATATGTTCTATTAATTTTAGCTTCAGTACTATGTACTTCAACTTCACCATTATAATCACTATCTCTAATAGCTGGATTTTTTAAACTTATTTCAAATCTATTACTTCTTGATGAAACATCAGCACTTAAGCCAAGAGCAAGTCCTGAACCAAACATATTAACTTCAGAGATAGATCCATTTACCATTACTTTATCGTAAGATCCATATCCACCACCTAGCATTAATGAACCAGTTGCAGCTTCAGTTACTTTTACTATGATATCAAGTTTTTCATCACTAACTCTTTTTTCTTCAATTACAACATTTTCAAAGAATCTAGATCTTTTTAATTTATTAGTTGAGCTTTTAAAATCTGTTAAATTATATAAATCACCTGGTGCAAGATATATATTTCTTCTAATAACTCTATCTAATGTTTTTGCATTTCCTGATATTTTTACATCATTAATGTAAACTTTTTTACCAGGTATTACATTATAAACAACATTAACTTTTTTAGTTTGTTCATCTTTTATTAAATCAAATTTAACTTCAACAAACGCATAACCTTTATCAGCTACTCTTGTTCTAATAAGTTCTTGGTCAGTTCTTAATTTTTTGATATTAAAAGTATTACCAACAATTAATTTTAAATCGGGATAAATTGTTTCAGGATCTACAATTGACGAATCTAGATATATTTTTATACCACTTGTTGTATATTTTTCACCTTCAGTAATAAAAAAATCTAACTTTGCTTGATTTGATGCAAAATCAATATCTAAGAAAGGTTCTTTTACTTGAGCATCTAAATAACCTTTTTCAAAATATAAATCATTGATTCTTCTAGCATCATATTTTAATTGATCAATTTTTACTTCACCATCATTTTGTCCAAACCACCATGAAGCGAATTCTACTTCTTTATTTGCAGTTACATGATCGAAATCATCTTGTTCTAATTTATTTGAACCATGATAATTAGCTTGTTTAATAATGATCTCATCACCTTTATTAACATTTAATGTAACTTTTACAGATTTATCATTTATATTTTCAATTTCTGTTTCAACTACTGAGTTTATAAAACCTTCATTTGACAGAATATTAAGAAGTTTATCTTTTGCTTCTTTTACTCTTTTTTCAGTGTACATTGCACCTTTTTTAAGATTAATTAATGTTCTTACTGAATCAATATCTTCCGCTCTTGATTTATAACCTTTTATTTCAACTATTGCTATAGAAGGTTTTTCTTTAAATATAAATTTTACATTACCATTATCAGTTGAAATAGAAATATCATCAAAGTAACCAAATTTATAAAATTTAACTAAAGCATCATTTAATTTGTTTTGATTTAATTCTTCTCCAACTTTCATAGCCAAAGTTTCATTTAAAATTTCTGGAGATAACTTATTAACATCTTTGTATTCTATAGATTTTATTGTATCTGCGCTTAGTGCCATTGCACAAGCTAAAGAAAATAGTACGACTTTATTTTTCACAACTATCCTTAATTTCATTATAGGTCAATAATATAGCTAAATATTGTTTATATAAATATTAAGATATAATCCAATTCAATTTATTACAAAGGTATAGTTTTGAATATTGGAATTGTTGGTTTAGGACTTATGGGTGGTTCTTTTGCAAAAGCAGTTAAAAGATATGGAATAGCTAAAAATATTTATGGTTTTGCTAATAGTGAAAAAAATAAAAAAGATATTTTAGAATTAAAATTAGTGGATGAATTAGTAGATTTAAAAACTTTGAAAGAAGTTTCTGATGTGATAATTTTAGCTATTCCTGTTGACAGTATTATAGCTTTGTTTCCCGAATTTTTGGATATTGATGATAAAACTACAATTATTGATATGGGATCAACAAAAGAGTATATTGTAAAAAATATTCCACAAGAAATTAGAAAAAATTTTGTTGCAGCACATCCAATGACTGGAACAGAAAAATCTGGTCCAAAAGCTGCAATTGATAATCTTTATGAAGGTAAAACAGTTGTTTTATGCGATTTAGAAGATAATGAGGAATTACATAAATCAAGAGCTTTTGAAATTTTTCAAGCAATAGGTATGAGAATAGTT
>CAZDFZ010000270.1:0-2164 GCA_964504855.1 uncultured Aliarcobacter sp. | reverse complement strand
ATTTTAACTTAGAAGTTTTTAAATTCCAAGTATGAATTAGTGTAGCCGGATCAAACCATCATTTCTTATATAATGATATTCATTATCTATTTTAAGAATAATATCTCCATTTTGTTCAAGTTTATTTAAAAAAATTTTACACTTATTAATAAATATTTGTTCTGAAGTTTCTTGTATATCAGAAAAATCTCCAAATATAATTTTACGATTCTTATCTAATCTAATTTGCATTCGTTGATTATATTCATGATTCATTTTATTTCCTCAAATTTATTATCCTTAATTCCTAAATCTTGTAAAACTTCATTAATATCAAAGACAGTAACTCCTTTTGAAATAACATAAGCTCTTATTCTTCCATCTTTTGCCCATTTCCATACTGTAGATAATCCTATTCCGAAAAACTCAGCTAATTCCTTAGCTCTATATTTTGTTTTAAATTTATTTTCCATAAATTTACCCTTTATAATAAATTTATAGTTGCAACTATTTGAGATTGATTTAAATCTGATGAAATTTTAGTAGATTAGAAAATTTAACACATAGGAATTTATTTTTATAAATTCCTATGCATTAATATTTTTATTTTGCTATATAAAAGATTTTTATACCTTTTTTTTAAAAATTATAAAATAAATATTTCTTAATTTTTATCTAATTGTTTTAAAATAAAATCACTCCAATAATTCATTAACCCTGAAAGTTGTTTTATGTAATCAGCTTTATGAGCATATGCTCTAACAACTTTTGATGATTCTTGATGATCTAAAGCTCTTTCTTTAATTTCAAAACTAAATTGATTATTTATATCTAATGTTTCTATCATACTTCTAAAAGTACCTCTGAAACCATGAAGTGTAATTTTTTTACCATTTTCTTCATCATCAAAACCCATTATTTTCAAAGCTTTGTTTGGACTTTCAACATTAATTGATGTTCTATGATTTGTACCTAAAAAAACCCATGTCTGATAACCAGTTAAATCTCTCTGTTCTTTAAAAATATTAATTAATTCTTCACTTAATGGCATTTTAAAATCATCAAAGTTTTTATCTTTTACTTTCATAAGTTTTCGGGGAATAGTTAAAACCTTATTATCAAAATCAATATATTCCCATTTTAAGCTGCATAAATTAGTAGCTCTTAGAGGTAAATGTAAAACCGTTTTTAAAGCATTCTTTACAGAGTAATGACCTTTATAGTTATAAATATTATTCACTAAGTCTTTTAAATTTTCTATATCTGTAATTTTTGGGAAATGTTTAACTTTTTGTGTTACTAAAAAATGATTCTTATTCACTTCTAATAGTATATTTTTATCTATATAGCCTTGCAAAATTGCAAAACTATATATACTTTTTAAATAAGAGAATAATCTATTTGCTGTTTCTGGTGAAGTTTTTGATTTATTAATAAGTGTTTCAACTATATCTTGAATTTTTATATCTTTAATCTTTTTATTACCTATATGTGGAAGTACATCATTTTCAAACCTAACTTTTTTCCATTCATGTTGAGCTTTAGCACTTCTATTTTCTTCTTTTTCCCACCAATTATAAAAAATATTCTTGAAATCACTTTTATCTTCAATAGCTAATTTTTCTTTTTGCTCTTTAAAGTAATCAATAGGGTCAATATTGCTAAATATTAAATTATTATATTCATCTCTTTTTTTTCTAGCTTGAATTAATGATATTTTTGGATAAGTTTGGAAAGTTGTTATTCTTCTCTTCCCATTTAATGTATACCTGAATTCCCAAATTTTTTTATTGTCTACAGTTACATTTAATCGAAGCCCCGAACCATCATTAAGGAAATAAGCTTTTTCTTTTGCTTTAGCTTGTTTAACTTGAATATCTTTTAGTAAATTAATATTAGACATAATACAATCCTCTTAGACAATTGATTTATAGGTACTTATGAGCATATTTTGGGTGGTTAATTTCTATTTTCTTAATAAGTCAAAGTACAACCACCCAATTTACAACCCAATAATTATTAGATGATGATAGATTAATATAGATTAGAAAACGCTTTAATCGTGAAGAAACTTCGATTTTATGGTAAGTTTATGGATTGATATAGATTGATTAAAATTATGAAGTGGAGGAGGTAGCAGCACTACCACTTATAGTTAAATTTGAATTTGAATTAATTACTAATT
>CAZDFZ010000269.1:0-2172 GCA_964504855.1 uncultured Aliarcobacter sp. | reverse complement strand
TTTAACTTAGAAGTTTTTAAATTCCAAGTATGAATTAGTGTAGCCGGATCAAAAAAAACTGTCGCACAAAAAACCATTAAAAAATAATTGCTCATAAGTTTTTCCTCTATATAATTTTTTATAAATACTAAATCGTTGTTATTATGTAACCTCTATTTGATGAGTTCTTAATAAAAGTTTCATCTGTTTTTTCTCGAATATGTTTAACAACATTTCGTAAAGAATATATAGAAAATTCTTTTCCTTTCCATACAATTTTAGATATATCTTCATATGTAACTAAAACATTAGGATTTAAAGCTAATAAATTTACTAATTTTTTTTCTATTTTTGTTAATTTAATTATTTTTTTACCTTGAAATAAAATTTCTTTATTTACGTCAAAACAAAAACCATTTTCAAATTGAACTTTTTTATTTGTATATACAAAATTAAATATTACTTCTACATTTAAAAGTAAAAATTTATCATCAATATTTTTCTCAAGAATCATACAAGTATTAGCACATTTTAGTGTAGATAATTCTTGTGTTGCCTCATTTTGTAATACAATCATAGGTATATTAAAATCGTATGATTTAGTTAATTTAAAAACATCAATAAATTTAGCTAATAAGTTTTTTGAATTATCAAAAATAATTAAATCAAAACTATTAACATCACCATCTAACAAATAAAATTTATCATTATGAAAAAATGTAACATTATATTTACTATTAAAACTACTTTTTAATCTTCTTATTGATTCTAAATCTTCTGTTATAACTAAAATAGAACTATTGTTTTTATTATTTAATCCATCAATAAAATCATTATTCATATAAAATCTCCTCAAATAACTATCAATTGATGAAATTTTATAATTAAATAGTATTATAATAGTATCATTTTAATAATCTTTTAAAAAAATTATAAAACTTAATCCATTTTGTGTATTTGAAACTTTTATTTCACCATCAAAACTATTTTTAATTATCATTTTTACCATATATAAGCCTATTCCAGTACCATTTTCTTTTGTAGTAAAATATGGGTCCATTAGCTTGTCAATTTGGTTATTTTCTATACCACCAGCATTATCTTCAATAATAATAATATTTTTATGGTCTTTTTTAAATAATTTAATAAAAATTTCTGGTTTTATAATTTTTCTTTGGATAAATGCATCTAAAGAATTATTTATTATATTTATTAATACTTGTGTTAGTTCAACTTCAACGCCAAAAGTTTTCAATTCCTCATCAATATCTAAATTGAAAGAAAGATTTAGCTTTTCTATTTTTCCACTTAATATATTTATTGCTTGTTTAATTGGATTATTTATAAAAAATTCAGCCTTAATCTTATTTGGATTAAAAAAATTTAAAAAACCATTGATTGTTTCATTCATATATGTTATTTGCTGTTTATTTGTTTTATAAAATTCCTGCATATATGCCGTATTCAACTCATCAAAATCATAAGACAATTTCAAGTCTTCACAATATAAAGATAATACATTTAATGGTTGTTTTAATTGATGAGATATCAAGCCTATCATTTCACCAACACTTGCCATTTTAGCACTGTGAATTAGCATGTTTTCAGTTTTATTTAGCACTTCTTTTGAGGTTTTTATTGTTTCATAAATATCAATATAAATTTTTAATTTAGACGTCAAAAGATGGTTATCAATAGGCTTAGTTATGTACTCTATTCCACCAAGTTCATAACCTCTATTTTTATATTCATCTTTTTCAAAAATACCAGTTATAAAAATAATAGGAATATGTTTTGTACAATCAATATCTTTTAAATATCTTGCAAATTCAAATCCATCAATTTCAGGCATTTGTATATCTGTTAGAATTAAATCAATATTATTTTGCATAACTATTTCAATAGCTTTTTGAGCACTCAAAGCCGTAAAAATATTTATATTAAAACTCTCTTCAATTAACAACTTAAGTGAATATATATTTTCTTGAATATCATCTACTAATAATATATTAAATTTACTCATTAATTTTCCTATTGATTAATATTTTTTAGATAAGTTTTTATTTGTTGAAATAAAAGTTCAAAACTATCTTTTTCATTTAGATTTAAAATTACATCATCATATTTTTTATTACTAATTAGTCAGCCCTGAAAAAGTCAATATTAGAGGAAGAATACTAAACTTTTTCACTA
>CAZDFZ010000268.1:0-2201 GCA_964504855.1 uncultured Aliarcobacter sp. | reverse complement strand
TAAAATAAACATCCCTCTTTTTGTCCAAATCCACCTTCAACTTTCCACTCAAAATACTCATTTTTTGTGCATCCATGATGTGCTAAAGTACTGTAAAGTTCCTTTGGTCGGCCAACTTCATCTATTGAAATTTTTTCTTGAAATTTTAAGGTAAAAAGTGTTTGTAAAATCCACTCTGGATGAACAGGACAACCAGTAAGATTTATAATTTCATGTTTTAGATTTTTTAAGTTATTTTCTTTTAAAGACTCTTTTAAACCACAAACATCACTATTTTGTATAAATTTAGAATGAACTCCACCATAAGATGCACATGAACCCACAGCAATAATATAATTTGATTTTGATGCCAGTTGATCTAGAAGATTAAATGTGGAATCATTTGAAATAGTAAAAAAATCTTTATTTGAAGATATAGCCCCTTCAACAAGTAAAAAATCAATTTTTTCTTCTTGGGTTAGTATCTCTTCAAGAGATTTATCAACCGTTAAACTTGGATGATAAATAAATTCAAAATTATTTAAAAATAGTTCAAATCTATTTGAATTAGCACTTAATAATGAATGTGTATTTCCATTACAAGTAATTGCACAAAACCATACAACTGAAGGTTTATTTTTAGTTATCATACTTCAATGCACGATAAATATTTTCAGCAACTGCATCAGAGTAAAAAAGTAAATCTTTATCTAAAACACTCTCTCCACTTAAAAATGCAAATCCACCTAAACATCCCATTATCATTGCAAATGCTGGAAAGAATTCTTGTTCTCTAAACTCCTTTTTTGTAGCTCCATCATCAAGTAAAATCATAACTTCCGTTACAAATTCTCCAACACATAAAAAGCCTTCACAACCTTGTTTAAATACTTCTCTATTTGATAAATAAACTCTTAAAAAGTATTCGATTACTTCAGGCGATTGCTGAACATTCTTTAAATATTGTTCAACAAATAAATAGATTTTTTCTTTTGATGTTATATTTTTATTATTTATTTCTCTTAACTCTTGAGCTAAGATATTTGTAGAATATTTAATAGCAAATTTTGCAAGCTCTTCTTTTGATGAGAAGTAATTATACATATTACCAACACTCATACTCATCGCTTTTGCTATATCTGGAATGGTAGTATTATAAAAACCTTTTTGAGAAAATAGTTTTAAAGCATTTTGTATAATACTATTTTTTTTGTTTTCTTTATTATCTGTTGAAATAGTTAATCCTTCAATAATTGTTTAAATACAGAATATATTTATAATTAATCTATAATAGTTTGACTTTCAAGTATAGAAAAAGATTCTTCAATACTATTATCTTCTCTATCATTTCTCATATAAAATATTGTCCCAATATCTTTTGCCATATAAATATAATACTCTCCATCTACAAAACTATCTTTACATTCTAATTCCATTAC
Source organism: uncultured Aliarcobacter sp. (assembly GCA_964504855.1). Taxonomy (GTDB): domain Bacteria; phylum Campylobacterota; class Campylobacteria; order Campylobacterales; family Arcobacteraceae; genus Aliarcobacter. Next base: position 783 of record CAZDFZ010000268.1, on the reverse strand, counting down.
ATTCTTGTAATTTTTATCTAAAACAGGATATTTTGAATTAAAAAATTCATTTATTTTATCTTTTACATTTAAATTTTCATAATAATTTGAAAATTTACAACTAAATGAACTTCCATCAGCGTTGTTTTCTTCTATTACTTTATCATTGATTTTAACTTCTCTTTTATAATTTGAAGTTTCATTTTCTGCTACAAAAGTCTCTTTCACTTCATTTTTTAGAATGTTATATTTTAAATCTGCACTCTTGTTTGTAAGCATTGATTTGTAATTTTGTTTATTAATATCCTCAAAAAAAGTATACTGTTCATATTGATTTAGCTCTTGAGCTTTTTTGTATACAACATAATCTGTATATTTACTTGTTTCAATATCATCATTGAATTGTTGAGTTAAATTTTTATTTATAACAATTTTATTGTTAGCTAAATTTTTCATATTGAACCAATGATTACTTAAATCGTAAGTTTGATTTTCAAAATTTTTTTCAGCACAACCAGTAAATAAAGCTAAAACGGCAATAAGTGATATATTTTTTCTGAACATAATTTCTTCTTTAAATTTTAAATTATTTATATATATAAAAAAACCGAGGATAAAATCCTCGGTTTAAACAAACTCTTTATACCTAAAAATTATCTTGAAGATACTAAAGTTGTTAAATGATCTGCAGAAACTTGGTTGAAGTTTAAGTATTTATAAACACCAGCTTTGTTAGTTTCGTTGATTTTTTTAGAAACGATTTCCATATATTAAGCAACAGATGGTAATCTTCCTAAAAGTGCA
>CAZDFZ010000267.1:0-2206 GCA_964504855.1 uncultured Aliarcobacter sp. | reverse complement strand
ATTCTTTGGACTTTCAGGAACAGGAAAAACTACACTTTCAACTGATCCAAAAAGAGCTTTAATTGGTGATGATGAACATGGTTGGGATGACAAAGGTATCTTTAATTTTGAAGGTGGTTGTTATGCAAAAGTTATAAACTTGGATAAAAATAGCGAACCTGAAATTTTCAATGCTATTAAAAAAGGTGCTATTTTAGAAAATGTTGTTGCTGATGAAAATGGTGTAGTTGATTTCACTGATAGATCAAAAACTGAAAATACAAGAGTTTCTTATCCATTAGATCATATTCCAAATCATACTCCTGATATGAGAGGTGGTCATCCAACTAATATAATTTTCCTATGTGCAGATGCATTTGGTGTATTACCTCCTGTTGCAAAACTTGATAAACAACAAGCTATGTACTATTTTTTAAGTGGATATACAGCAAAAGTTGCGGGAACAGAAAGAGGTATTACAGAACCTGTTGCTACTTTCTCTTCTTGTTTTGGAGAAGCATTTTTACCATTAAATCCAACAGTTTATGCAGAATTGTTAGGTAGAAAAATTGATCAACACAAAGTAAATGTATACTTAGTTAATACAGGATGGACAGGTGGTCCTTATGGAATTGGTTCAAGAATGAGTATAAAAAATACAAGAGCTTGTATCAATGGAATTTTAGATGGTTCTATAAATGAATCAGAATTTGAAACATTACCTGTGTTTAATTTACAAATACCAAAAACACTAAAAGGTGTTGATACTGAAGTACTTAATCCTAGAAATACATGGGAAAATAAAGAATCTTACGATGAAACTAAAAGAAAACTAGCTTCAATGTATATTCAAAACTTTAAAAAATACTTAACTTTAGAAAGTGAATTTGATTTCACAGCTGCAGGACCAGTTTTATAAGATATAATTTCTCATAAATTTAGTTGTAGAAAAAGACAATTGTTTTTTTCTACAATATATTAGGGGAAAATATGAAACTATTAGACTTTTTAGAAGATATCAAAAAAAATCAAGACGAAGTTGTATATTATTGTTGTAATCATTTACTATCTAAAAAATATAATATAGAAGTAGATTCTGTTGATGATGAAACATTAAAAGAATTATTTGTTAATTATGATAATTTTACAAAAGCTTTAAATGATAGTGCAGGAATTATTTATAAAAAATATGAAGCTGAATTAAATGATGTTTATAAAACAATATGTAAATTATTTGATGAAGATTTTGATAATGCGTATTTGTTTAACTATAGATTAGCAAGAATAGTAAATCAAGAACCTAGACAATTTTTAGAAATAGAAGATAAAGACACTCAACAAACAGTAATTCAAAAATTTGAAGATAAAATTAATGCTGTTTTAGAATCAAAATATTATAAAGATAATAAAGATAAACTTTCTTCAGATCTAATAATCCCTCAAAAAACTTTAGAATTAATAAAATCAGCAGCTGGAATTTATTAATTTCAATTCAAATAGAGTAAATTAACACTCTATTTGAATCTCTTCAACTATTTCTAAACCAAATCCTTGTAGTCCAACAAAAGAGTGTTTTCCTCCTGTTGTCATTAATTTTATTTTTTTAATATTTAATGAATTAAGAATTTGAGCCCCTATTCCATAATCTTTTTGAGAATCTTTATTTCTTTTCTCATCACTTAAAAATATTAAAATACCACCCTTTGACTCTAAAAAATTTATAGTTTTTAACATTGAATTTAATTTATCATTATTTAAAAAAAGATCTATATCTTGACCTATTGTATGAAATTTAATAGGACTAATTTCTTTAATTTCTCCAAAAATAATTGCTGTATGAATATTTCCTAAATGATCTTTAAACTCTTTTCTAATCACTTTTGAAGAAAAAAAGCTACTATTGATACTTGATATTTCTTCAACTAATTTTTCATGAGAAAGTCTATATTCAACTAAATCAGATATATATATTTGTTTCATATTATGTTTATCTGCAAAAATATCAAGATCATCTCTTCTTGCCATAGTTCCATCTTCTTTCATAATTTCACAAATAACAGCTTCACCATTTAAACCTGCTAATTTACATAAATCAACACTTCCTTCTGTATGACCTGTTCTAACAAGAACTCCACCATCTTTTGCAATTAATGGAAATATATGTCCTGGTCTTACAAGTTCTAATGGATTTGAAATAGGATTAGACAATATTCTTATAGTATCATCT
>CAZDFZ010000266.1:0-2207 GCA_964504855.1 uncultured Aliarcobacter sp. | reverse complement strand
ATTTGAGTTTTGGTTTAAATTAATTCCTTGGGAAGACATAGCTATTCAAGAAAGTGAATTAGCACTTATTTTAACTCAAATTATAAATGATAAAAAAGCAATTATTTTTAATCCAGCTTATACATTGATGTTTCAATCAAAGGGCTTTATGAAAATTTTATGGGATGTATATCCAAATCATCCCCTACTTTTAGAAACTTCATTTGAGCCATTAAAAAATAAAAAACAAGTTAAAAAAAGATGTTTTGGACGAGAAGGTGCAAATACAAAAATTATCAACTCTGATGGTTCTATTGATACACAAACTGAAGGTTCTTATTCTGGGCACAAAGCAATTTATCAAGAATACATAGAATTTCCAAAAGATTCTAATGGAAACTACTATCAAGCAGGAGTATTCTATTCTTATGAAGCTTGTGGTTTAGGATTTAGACGTGGTGGAAAGATTTTAAATAATATGTCAAAATTTGTATCTCATATTATTAAATAAACAATAAGGTAGTATTTATGAAAGTATCAAAAAAAACAGATTATGCGTTAAGAGCTTTATTTGAAATTGCTGAATTAAAAGAGCATTCTATTTCAATTAGAGAATTATCACAAAATACAGATGTTCCTAGAAGATTTCTTGAAAATATTATGCTTGAAATGAATAAAGCAGGATGGGTACAAAGTATTCCAGGAAGATATGGCGGATATACTTTAGCTAAAAGTGCAAATGATATTACACTAGGTGAAGTAATTAGATATTTTGAAGGAATGATTGCTATGATTTCTTGTGTATCTGTTTCAAGTTATGAACCATGTTCTCAAGAAAGTAAATGTCATTTTAGAAGAGTTTTTTTAAATATTAGAAATTTAACTGCTCAAATACTTGATAAGACAACTATCGCATCTTGTTTAACACAAAAACCTGTAACTAAAGAAGATATTTTAAAAGAAGAATTTGTTGGTGGTTTAGGTATTTAATACCTAAATATCATATTTCTTCAAATCTAAAGACGTAAAACTTAATATATTAATCGATAAATCGATAAGGATAAAAATTGAAAATGTTAAAAAATATTAAAAGTTTAATTTTAATAGGATTATTGATACCAGTTTTTGGTGTAGCTACAGATAATTATGATTCAAAATTAGAAGCCCAAAAGAAAAGTATTGAAATACTAAATGTTTCTTATGACCCAACACGAGAATTTTTCAAACAATATAATAAAGAGTTTGTTACTTATTGGAAAAATAAAACTGGTCAAGATCTTTTAGTTAAACAATCTCATGGAGGTTCTGGTAAACAAGCAAGAGGAGTAATTGATGGATTAAGAGCTGATGTTGTTACTTTAGCATTAGCTTATGATATAGATGTTATTGCTAAAAAAACTCAAAAATTTTCTCAAGATTGGCAAACAAAACTTGAAAATAATTCATCGCCTTATACTTCAACTATTGTATTTTTAGTTAGAAAAGGAAATCCAAAAGGGATAAAAGATTGGGATGATTTAGTAAAAGATGGGGTTTCAGTAATTACTCCAAACCCAAAAACATCAGGAGGTGCTAGATGGAATTATCTAGCAGCTTACTCTTATGCACTTAAAAAAGAGTTGGGTGATATTACAAATATTGATAAAACTTCTCAAAAATATAAAGATGCAGATGAAAAAGCAAAAGCATATATAAAAGCACTATTTAAACATGTCCCTGTATTAGATTCAGGAGCTAGAGCTTCTACAAATACATTTGTTCAAAGAGATATAGGAGATGTTTTATTAGCTTGGGAAAATGAAGCATTTTTATCAGTTAATGAATTAGGTGCAGATAAGTTTGAAATTGTCGTTCCATCTATTTCTATAGTTGCACAACCTCCTGTTACTGTTGTGGATGAAAATGCAAAAAAACACAAAACTTATGAAGTTTCAAAAGCATATTTAGAATATTTATATTCTCCTGTTGGTCAAAAAATTGCAGCAAAGAATTTTTATAGACCATATAAACCAGAATTTGCAGATAAAGAAGATATAGCAAGATTTTCAAAACTTGAATTAGTAAAAGTAGAACAAGTATTTGGAACATGGAAAGATGTACAAAAAACACATTTCAATGATGGTGGAGTTTTTGATTCAATATATGAATTTGTAAAATAAAAGTTGGAAAAATCATGCGACTAAATTACGGAATGCTAAAAGCAAAATCCTCAATACCAGGATTTGGAT
>CAZDFZ010000265.1:0-2242 GCA_964504855.1 uncultured Aliarcobacter sp. | reverse complement strand
TCATCTTGAGCATAAGACAAACAATCAGCTAATACTAATCTTCCTTCAGCATCAGTATTTCTTACTTCAATAGTTTTTCCATTTTTAGCTTTTAATACATCATCAGGTTTATAAGCATTTCCACCAATCATATTTTCAACTGCTCCAACTATTCCATGAACTTCAAAAGGAAGTTGTAGTTTTGCAATAGCCCAAATTGTAGAAAGAACTGCACAACCACCTGATTTATCAGCTTTCATAGTTACCATAAAATCAGCAGGTTTTAATGATAATCCTCCTGAATCATAAGTTAACCCTTTTCCAACTAATGCAATTTTTCCTTGTGGATTTTGAGGTTTATATGTCAAATGAATTAATTGTGATTCATGAACAGATGCTCTACCAACGCTTAGCATAGCATTCATACCATTTTCTTCTAAAAACTTTTCACCTTCAACTTTAATATCAAGTTCTAAATCTTCAGCAATTTTTTTAGCTTTTTTAGCCATAACTTTTGGATAAAAATCAGCAGGTGGAGTATTTACCATATCTCTTGTTTTATTTACAGCTTTTGCAATAATTTTTGATTCTTTTAATATCTTTTCCAACTTCTCAGTTTTACTAGCTACTAAAATATCTAACTCTAATTTTATCTCTTTTTCTTTTTGCGATTTGTAAGTTGTAAATTTATACTCACCTAATAATGCACCTTCAACTATTGCCTTAAAATTGTTTTCTAATTTTTCATCTAACTCTAATTTTGCACTTTTAAACTTTGTAGTTTGAAGTTTTTTAATAGCAGTTGCAATTGCAATTGCAACACAATCATAATTATCTTCTTCATATCCCACATATATTTTTTTAGATTCTGCAAGTAATACACAAGATTCATCTTTTGCTTTAAAATCTAAAATTTCTAAGATTTCTCTATCAGCTAAATTTTCTATACTTTTTACAAAAATTATCTCAACATCTGAATTACTAACATTTTCTATATTTTTTTCAATTAAATTAATTTTCATTTTTTACCCTTTTTTTGCATTTTTCTACTTTTTTTGTAGCCTTATTAACATAATAAACTATACTTCCACCAAAACTAATAGCAATTGGGATTGCTAAATACCAGTGAGATTTAGCCCAATCAAGAACTATTAAAATTTCATTTCCAAAATACCAAACAGGAACTATTGTAAGTGATGCCCAACACCAAGCACTTAAAAGATTTATAAATGCAAACATTTTTGCATCATATCGTGTAAGTCCAATTGAAATCGGAATAATTGTTCTCATTCCATACATATATCTTTGTACAAAAATTATTGGCCAACCATATTTTTGTAAAAGTAAATGTGCAAAAGCAAATTTTCTTCTTTGACCTTTGAATTTTTTATGTACATACGACTTATTAAATCTACCAATATAAAAATAAACTTGATCACCTGCGAATCCACCAAGACCTGCAACAAATATTGCAATATATAAATTCATATCACCAGTATGAGAAAGAAGTCCAGCCATTATAAGACCTGCTTCACCCTCAAGCATTCCCCATGCAAAAAGAATAATATACCCATACTGTTTAAGTAAGTAAACAAATTTATTCTCAAGTCCAGTAACTGGAGCTAAATATAAATTATATGCCAAAAATGAGAAAAATAAAATCAATACAGTAGTTAATATTTTCCCAGAATAAGGCTGAATCTTTTTAAAAAGTTCTTTCATAAATAAGCCTTATTTGTCAAAATCTAATAAACTCTTTGCTTGTACCATATCTTTATCTCCTCGACCAGATAAATTTACAATAACTATTTTATCTTTAAATTTTTCTTTTGCTTTTTTCAAATAAGCAATTGCATGTGATGATTCAAACGCTGGAATTATTCCCTCTTTTCGACTTAACCACACAAATGCATCCATTGCTTCATCATCTGTAATTGAATCATAAGTTACACTTTTATTATCTTTATGAAATGAGTGTTCTGGTCCAATTCCAGGATAATCAAGCCCAGCACTAATAGAATGTGCTTCTAAAACCTGACCATCTTCATCTTGAAGTAAATACGAACATTGACCATGTAAAACTCCTGGAGTTCCTTTTTCTAAAGAACATCCATGTTTATCAGTATCAAGTCCTAGTCCACCTGCTTCAATTCCAACACAAGTAACTTCTTTATCTTCTAAAAAGTGTGAAAACATACCAATAGCATTTGATCCACCACCAATACATGCCACTACATAATCAGGTAATCTACCCTCTTTTTCT
>CAZDFZ010000264.1:0-2361 GCA_964504855.1 uncultured Aliarcobacter sp. | reverse complement strand
CTGCAGGCATTTGAACAGTTGAAAGCATAGCATCCATACCATCCATTGCTCCACCTTTCATTGGAACTCCAATAATTGGTTTTGTTGTACTAGCAGCTAATGCACCAGCAAGATGTGCAGCCATTCCAGCAGCAGCAATAAATGCAACAGCACCTTTTTCTTCTGCCTCTTTAACATAGTCTTTAGTTCTTTCTGGACTTCTATGTGCAGATGAAATTATCATCTCATATTTAACATTAAATTTTTCAAATGTATCAGAACAATTTTTCATTATTTCATAATCAGATTTACTACCCATAATAATAGATACAAAATTCATTTATAACCCTTTTTTAATTTTTTTAAAGCTTGATTATATCAAAAAGTATCTAATAGTTTTATAATCTTGTTTACTTTCAATTTGTTCCATGATTCAAATTTATAAAGGGTTAAATTTTCATTTTCATAAATAAATTTTGATAAATTTTTTGATTTATCTTTAATAAATATTGGCTTAGTATATTTAAAATATTTAATATCTTTCATATAATTCGTATTTGTAAATGTCACAACTGTTGGTATCATAAAAGCATCACTTATATGAAAAGTAGCAGTATCTGTTGTTATTATTCTGTCCATACAAGAGATAATATAAATAAAATCACTCAAATTTTTAGACTCTTTTGTTAAATCTAAAAATCTATCATCTTTTATTTTTCCATCAATGGCAAGAACTGAAACAATAATATAATCTTCGGCTTTTAGTATAAGTTCTTTTAAATACTCTGATGCTATTGCTTGAGGAATTGATTTATTAATATTTGCAGAATAAGGATGATATAAAAGTAATTTACCTTTTAATCTAGCTTCTTTCAACTTATTTATTAAACTTGATTGAATTTCATATTTTGAAATATTTATCTGATTATATTTTTCATTATTATCTATTTTTTGATAATCTATTCCAAATTTAAAAAGCCATGCATCTACATAATTTAAAGAGTCTAAATTTAATAATTTAGGAGTAATACTATTATCAATAAAATAATCATATTCACATAATTTTTTAACAGTTATAGACAAAGGGAAAACATTAGATATAAACTCTTGAGTTTGATACAACTCTTTATCTCTTGTATAAAAACTATTATTAGAAGCATTTATATAAATATCAAATTTAATATTTTTATAAATTTCTTTTAATTTCTTGTATAAAATTCTCAAAGCGGTACAAGATGTTACCATTTCACTTATACTACTTCCAGTTTTCCCAATTAATGCTACTGAGACTTCATCTTTTTGAATATTTTTTAGTTGTTTATATATATCAATTTTTTTTATTTCTTGCCAAGGCAACTGATTAGAATTTGCCCTTGTAATATACTCATCAATATTTAAAATTCCCAATTGTGTGGGGAAATTAGTCAATGCTCTTATATTACTTTCTTTAAAAAGATTCGTAAAATATTTTTCTTTATCTACACGTTTAAATATCTCTTTTAGATCATTAAAATCATCAAAAGTTGTTGCATATATGGTTTCATTTTCTAAATTTGATGGTTCTTTAAATTTAAAATAACTAATTAAAGTCCCATCGGTAGCTTTTACATTTATATTATGAGAAACCCTAAAAAACATCATTTGTTTTTATCTATCCTACTCTATATTAGCATCAATATTTTCAACCCTAAACATCGTTAAATATGGAAGTTTTCCTGGCAATTTAATTTTATTTATATTTCCACTATGAACAGATTCTAATTCTTTATTTGTTTCAGTTAATATTTTTTTGAAATTAATGTAATATAAACCATCTTCTTTTTTGAAAATCTTACCTATTTCATTTTCACACTCTTCTAAGATTTCATCATTTGGAGTAAATATTTCAACATCTTCATTTGGATAAACTTTATATTTACATAAGAAGTGTTCTTCATCTTCAGTTACAAGCCCTGTTACTTCATAAGAACCTTTACTTAATGCATAATCATGATTTTGAGAATCTGTCTTTTCAAAAGGTCTATGAATTAAATAAGCATCAGTAAAGCCTCTATTTTTTGTTGTAAATAGTTCTTTTTGATATTTATCAGCTTCAAAATTACCAGCATAATAATCATCAATAGCATTTCTATATGCTTTTGCTGTAACTGCTGCATAATATGGTGATTTTGTTCTTCCTTCGATTTTAAGTGAATCAACAGCACCACTATCTAAAATCTCTTTTATATGAGATGCTAAATTCATATCTTTTGAATTGAAAATATATGTTCCAACACCTGGTTCTTCTTCAAGTCTAAATAGTGTATTATGATCTTCATTTGCTGCATATAAAGTATATTGGAATCTACAATCATTTGCACACCTTCCTCTATTTGGAACTCT
>CAZDFZ010000263.1:0-2370 GCA_964504855.1 uncultured Aliarcobacter sp. | reverse complement strand
TAAAAATAATTTAAACATGAAGAGTAGAGATGAGTAATGAAGTGAAAATTCCAAAAGAAATGATTATAGTTTCAGAAACAGATGAAAAAGGAATTATTTTATATGCCAATTCTGATTTTTGCAAAATCGCTGGTTATTCTATGGAAGAGTTAATTGGTAAACCACATAATTTAGTTAGACATAAAGACATGCCTAAAGTAGCTTTTGAAGGCTTATGGGAAACAATTCGTGCAGGAAAAATTTGGAAAGGAATTGTTAAAAATAGAACAAAAGATGGAAATTATTATTGGGTAAATGCAACAGCATATCAATCTAAAAAACCAAATGGGGAATTAAGATATATTTCTGTAAGAATTAAACCAACAGAAGAGGAAGTTTTAAATGCAAGTTCTCTTTATGCAACTTTAAGATAATGAGGATTTAAATGTTTTTTAATAATAAAAATAATAATAAAATTTTAGATACTATGGATAATATAATATCTTTTTTAAATAATGATATTAATTCAATTAATAATTTTAATACGGAATTTTCTGGATATAATAAACAACTACAAGAAAAGTTAAATCAAATAATAAATATATTGAATAAAAAAAGTGATGAAGAATTATTGATATATGGTGAAGTTATGCTTGTTGCAGAAAAAATGATGATAGGTAATTTTTCAGATAAGGTGTATCACACTGAGACTTCTAACACAAAACTTAATTACATAGCAAAAACTATAAATTCTTTAAATGATAATTTAAAGAGTAATATTAAACATATAGAAGTGATTCTAAATGAATACAATCATCACAATTATTTAAATAATTTGAATATTAATTTAGTAAGTAATGATTTTAGAATTTTATTTAATGGTATTAATACTTTACAAAAAACAATAACTGATATGCTAATTGAAAATAAATCAAATGGTTTGACTTTAGATAGAAGCTCGAGTATTTTGATTGAAAATGTAGATAGATTAAATATAAGTTCAAATGATGCAGCTACTAGGCTAGAAGAAACAGCAGCAGCTATAGAAAAAATATCAACTAACATAAGAAGTAACACTGAGAATATAGCTAGAATGGCACACTTATCATCAAATGTAACAAATGCTGCATCACAAGGTGAAAATCTTGCAAATCAAACAACACTTGCAATGGAAGAAATTAATTTACAAGTTAATGCAATAAATGAGGCAATTACAATAATAGATCAAATAGCATTTCAAACAAATATTTTAAGTTTAAATGCAGCAGTAGAAGCAGCAACAGCTGGTGAAGCTGGAAAAGGTTTTGCAGTAGTAGCACAAGAAGTAAGAAATTTAGCATCTCGTTCGGCTGAAGCTGCTCGTGAAATAAAATCTTTAGTTGAAAATGCAACTTCAAAAGCCAATTATGGTAAAGAAATAGCAGGAAATATGATTGATGGATATAAACTATTAAATCAAAATATATTAAATACTTCTAATATAATAAAAGATATTGAAAATGCTTCAAAAGAGCAATTAAGAGGAATTGAACAAATAAATGATGCTATAAATCAATTAGATCAGCAAACACAACAAAATGCAGCAGTTGCATCACAAACTTATGAAATTGCAGTTGTTACAGATGACATAGCAAAATTGGTAGTTAGTAACGTTGATTCGAAAGAATTTTTAGGTAAAAATTCTGTAGAAGCTAGTAAATAAATTTAAGGAATTACTTTTTAATCTGAATTTTACTATTAGTTTAATTAGAGTTATTTTCTTGGTGTTTCAAAATATACGCTTTATCTACTTCTTTGCCATTTTCGTCTATAATACAAATATAAAAAATGCCTTGATTTGATGGATATTGTAGGTTATTTATAGAAAAAGACAAAAGGATTATAATGGGATTAGGTGTAGGAATAGTAGGACTTCCAAACGTAGGTAAATCAACAACTTTTAATGCTTTAACAAAAGCGCAAAATGCAGAGGCACAAAATTATCCATTTTGTACTATTGAGCCAAATAAAGCGATAGTTCCAGTACCTGATAAAAGATTAAATGAATTAGCAAAAATAGTAAATCCTGATAAAATTCAACATTCAACTATTGATTTCGTTGATATTGCAGGACTTGTTAGAGGTGCTTCAAAGGGTGAAGGATTAGGAAATCAATTTTTATCAAATATTAGAGAAGTTGAAGTTATCTTACACATGGTTAGATGTTTTGAAGATGGAAATATCGTACACGTTGAAGGCGATGTAAATCCTTTAAGAGATATTGAAATTATAGAAACAGAATTAATTTATGCAGATATTACTCAACTAGAGAAAAAAATTGAAAGATTGAAAAAACAATCAAAAGCATCAAAAGAAGCAGCAGCTTCTTTAGTAATTGCAGAAGAATTATTC
>CAZDFZ010000262.1:0-2415 GCA_964504855.1 uncultured Aliarcobacter sp. | reverse complement strand
CATTAATAAATTCTTTAATTAAATCAAATTTTTGCTTATTTTGTGAGATTAAAAGCGATTTTTCTGTTTTATAAATTAATAAATCTTTACAAATATATAAAGATGCCGCTATGTCAAATTCCCTAATATTTCCACAATATAAAACAAAATCATAATTTCTTGCATCACTTAAAGATAAAGCCACAGCACCTAAAGATCTATATTTAATTTTATTTTCTGAGAGTTTTATACAAATATTTGGATATTCATATGCGCGTTCAAAAATAGAAATTTTTGTTTTCAAAGAATTAAATATATTTAATTCTTTTTCTTCAACAATAGAATAATTAATTAATTCATTTTCAAAAGCTCTATAAGTAATAATACCTGTAATTAAGTTTGTTACAAAACCAGCAATTGTAATTCCATCTTTTTGTAAAGCTACAGAAGTCCCATAATAAGGTAAATTTGAGTAAAAATTATTACTTCCATCTAGTGGATCAATAATTATTGTACACTCTTTGTTAGAACTTTTTAATCCACACTCTTCAGAATAAATATTTCCAAAGTCTTCCAAATATTTTATAAAAATATTTTCAGCAATCAAATCCATTTTTAAAGAATTATCTCCACCAAAACCTGTAGTATTTGTATATTCATAATCATTTAAAGATAGATTTTTTTTTATGTAAGTGTGTAGTTCTTTATTTGCAAGAATTACAGCCTCTATAAAACTATTTTTATATGAGGCTGTAATGTTATTCATTAGATTATAATAACTCTTTTATTATAGCTTTTGCAGCTTCTCTACCATCAACAGCAGCAGTAACAGCTAAGTGAGCACCTCTTCGGCAATCTCCACCTGCATATACTTTTTTATTTGAAGTTTTATAAGAAGAATCAATTACAACTCCTCCCCATGAATTTGTTTCAACATTTAACTCTTTTAAGAATGCTGGAACTTCAGGAGAAAAACCTAATGCTAAAATTATAACATCAGCTTCTTCTAAATATTCACTTCCTTCATTAATTACAACTTTTTGTCTTCCACTAGCATCTGGCTCACTCATTGAAGTTTTTAATAATTCAACAGCAACTGCCAAATCTTTTTCAACTTTTATTGATTTAGGTGCAACATTAAATACAAATTCCACACCCTCTTCTTTTGCATTAACAACCTCTTTTTTAGATCCAGGCATATTTGCTTCATCTCTTCTATAAAGACATTTAACACTTTCTGCACCTTCTCTAACAGATGTTCTAACACAGTCCATAGCAGTATGACCACCACCAGTGACAACTACTTTTTTATCTTTTACATCATTATATTGAGCATTTTTATTTCCAAGGTTTCTTTTTTGAATTCCAGTTAAGAAATCAATTGCAAAATATACATTTGAAGATTTTTCACCATCAATTTTTACTTCATTACTAGCTGTTGAACCAATTCCTAAGAAAATAGCATCAAAATCTTTTTCTAATTCTGAAATTGATTTATCTCGTCCAATTTCACAATTAGTGTGTAGTTTCATTCCAGCTTCTAATAACCAGTTAATTCTTCTATCAACAGTAGTTTTATCTAGTTTAAATCCTGGAATACCATACATTAAAAGTCCACCAGCTCTATCTGCTCTTTCAAACATTTCAACATTAAAACCTTTTCTTAATAAAAAAGTTGCTGCTGAAATTCCTGCTGGTCCTGATCCAATAACTGCAACTCTTTTGTCATTTTTATGCTCAGTAATTTTTGGTTTTAAACCTTTTTCAAATGCATCTTCTGAAATAAAAGTTTCAATTGCACCAATTGAAATTGCACCATGTCCTGTATTTAAAGAACAAGCACCTTCACATAAAACATCTTGAGGACAAATTCTTCCTAAAATTTCAGGGAAAGGAGAAGTTTCATTTGATAAAGCAAATGCTAAATCAGGATTTTTAATTGCAGTTTGTTTTAACCAAGCTGGAATATAATTTCCTAATGGACATCCTGTATGACAATATGGATCTCCACATTGCATACATCTATCTGATTGCTCAACAGCTCTTTGTTTTCCAAATACTTGATACACTTCATCAAAATCTTTTAATCTTTGAAGTACATCTCTTTTTTCAGGATTTATTCTTTCAAATTTTGTAAAATTTAACATTCTATTAATCTCCCTTGTCTGGATCTAGAGGTAATACTGTCATATTTTTAGGTTTTACCATCCAGAAGTTTCTAATTTCTGCTCTAAAGTTTTGTAAAATATATTCTGTTATTTCACTATCTGTTTCATGTAAATAATCTAACAACAATCTTTTTAAATATAATCTTTCTCTTTCAGTATCATCTGTATCAACTCTTACTGGTTCGATTAATTCTTGGTTCATTTTATCAACAAATGTTTTTTCTGGGTCATATACAAATGCCAAACCACCTGTCATACCAGCTCCAAA
>CAZDFZ010000261.1:0-2419 GCA_964504855.1 uncultured Aliarcobacter sp. | reverse complement strand
ATTCCAGCTTCTTTAAATTGATTATCTCTAGCCCATTGTAATTTATATTCAAATTTTGCTTCATCTGGATGTTCATAGTTTGCAGTATCTACATAATCAACTTTACATTTAGTACAAGCGTCCATAATTGTTAAATCTTGATAAGGTAACGCTACGTTTAATACTAATTTTGGATTTACTTTTTCTATTAATTTTACTAATTCATCAACATTGTCAGCATCAACACTAGCTACATCTATCTTTACACCTTGATTTTTTAAAATATCAGCAGCAATAGATTCACATTTAGAAACTGTTCTTGATGCTAATGTAATCTTTTCAAAAGTGTCAATATTCATTGCACATTTAACAGTTGCAACTCTACTTACCCCACCTGCTCCAATAATTAAAATACCTTTTTTACTCATTATTTTCTCCGATATATTTTTATGTACATATTATACAATCATTAAGTATAAGAAAGGATGAAGCGAAATAAAAATAACAATTTGATTACAATTAACACTGCTTTAATAAAAAATTGTGTAGACTTCGATTCTCAAATTATGGGGATGATTTGGCTTCGATTGGAGCCTTGAGGATTAGTTGCATGTAGGTCTGAACCGCCTTAATAAGTTCAAATTTTTTAGACGCAAACAATACAAATTACGCTCCTGCTTACGCTAAAGCTGCGTAAGTTAACAATCCGACTCGCCTAAGGGCTTGAGTCCAAGGAGGTTCACTCAGTAGATTCTATCTATGCTGGTTATAGTGGACTCACCCAGATAGATTATCTTTGAGGGATTGATCGAACTTCAAGGAGAAATTTCAGATCTTAGTTTAATAGTTGCTTTTGGAAGTTGTGCTGCTATTAAATGAAATTTTACAACTTTGCTAAACATGTAGACGCTAGTAGTAGAGGTTTTAAGACTGCGGTTCGATCCCGCACATCTCCACCAATAACTTTTTCAATTTTCTTAAATCCTAATCAAACTTCATCAAACCTCTTTACAATCGGACTTTCTAAAGGTATAATACTTTTTCAACAATTATCAATTTTAATCAATAATTGTCAAATCAGGTTACTAATAGGTTACTAAAATGGCATATGTAAATTCAAAAAAATTTGGCTCTACTGTTCAACATTATAAAAAAGAAAATGGTGACATTAGTTATTACATAACTTACAAAGATGAATTTAACAAATTAAAAAGAATCAAAGTTGGTGATAAATCTCAAGGTATAACAGAACCTTATTGCAATAGAAAAAGAAATGAGATTTTAAACAAAATTAGATTGGGAGAAGATATTCCAATCAAACAAAAAAAGAAAGATTCTACAACGCTTAATAGCATTGCAGAAATATATTTTACAGATAAGAAATCAGCTGAAAAAAGAAAATCAAAATATGATTTTCACATAAAGCCAGTTTTTGGAAATACAAATGTTAATGGTATCAAAAGAGAAGATATTCTTAGATTTAGAGACCAAATATTAGAAAAAGGTAAATCTTTACAAACAGCAAAGGGAATTATCCAATTAATTTCTACTATTTATAATTACAATATTCAAGAAAAATCATTAAAAACATTTAATCCTGCAATTGGCATAAAATGGGATAAACAATATAAAATAGATAATACAAGAGAGAAATATCTTGACCTAAATGAGATAAGATTATTACTCTCTGAAATATCGAGTAACCCAACTCTTTTATTGTTTGTTGAGCTTTCACTACAAACTGGTGGAAGATTAGAAACTATCTTGCATATTCAAAAAAAACATATCAATTTTCAAGAGGGTTCAATTCAACTAAAAAATCTAAAAACAAATGATACTTACACAGGTTTTATCCAAGATGAACTATCAAATAAATTAAAAGAAATTTGTGAAAAGTTAAATGTAAATGACTATGTTGTACATTTTGAAAAAGGTAAAAAATCTACCTCAAGACAGATTCAAAATCGTTTACAACCTATAATGAATGAACTTTTTAATCAAGGTTTAGAAAAAGATGATTCTAAAAATAGAACTGTGATTCACACATTAAGACACACTTTTGCATCTCATCTAGCAATTAATGGAACACCAATTTTTACAATAAAAGAACTAATGAATCACTCAGATATTGAACAAACTATGAGATATGCAAAACTTGCTCCTGATTCTGGGAAAAAGAATGTGCTTAATCTTTATAAATAAGTCTTTGGTGGACTGATTGGATTGGTTTCAGCTTTAATAGTATAGCCCTTAAATAAGGGCTATACTAAATAAGTGTTTTAAATTTTACTACAAAATTTTACTACATTTTTGGCAAAACATGATATTTTTTGATAAGAATTGTAATAAATATAATGTTTTAATTTATTGTTGATTACACTGAATCAATTTTACTTACTTATTTTCTATTTATCAATCATTCATCAAAAAACTAATCTAA
>CAZDFZ010000260.1:0-2425 GCA_964504855.1 uncultured Aliarcobacter sp. | reverse complement strand
ATACCATTTATCTAAACTTTCTAAATTATCTTCACCAATTATAAAATAAATTTTTGAAGGTTTATATAAATTTTTTAGATAATTTACTGTATCGATTGAATAACTAGCTTTTTTCTGATTTATCTCGTAATCACAAAGTTGAATTTTATCAAACTTTTTAAAAACTTTCTTAAGTAGTTTAAATCTAGTTTGAGGATTTAAGTAAAAGCTATTCTTGAAAGGATTTAAATATGTTGGAACTATTATTAACATATCAATATCAAGTTCTTTTAATGCTTTTCTAACAATCATAACATGTGCTAAATGAACTGGGTCAAAGCTACCACCAAATATTGCTATTTGCACCTATTTAAAACCTTTGTAATATACTTAAATATTATTATAGCAATTTTTGGATAAAATATCTACAATTTAGTTTATTTAAAGGGAACATAATGGCTGTTAAAGTTGCAATAAATGGTTTAGGAAGAATTGGAAGATGTGTTGCAAGAATCATTGCAAGTAGAAATGATGTTGAATTAGTTGCTGTAAATGCAAGTGGTAGCGAGGAAATGATTCAATATAATTTAAAATACGACACAGTTCATGGACCTAAGTTCGATGTAAAAGTTGAAGATGGATATATTTATATTGGAAAAGATAAAGCAAAATTAATGAGTGAGAGAGATCCTTCTAAATTAGATTTTGCATCTTATGGTGCTGATGTTGTATTAGAGTGTACAGGAGCATTTTTATCACAAGAATCATGTCAAGCTTATGTTGACAATGGAGTAAAAAAAGTAGTTATCTCTGCTCCTGCTAAAGATGACACACCAACATTTGTTATTGGTGCAAATGAGCATACATATGCTGGTCAACCAATAGTATCAAATGCATCATGTACTACAAATGGATTGGCTCCAGTGGCTCGTGTTCTTGATGAAGCATTTGGAATTGAAAAAGGTTTAATGACTACAATTCACTCATATACAAGTTCACAACCAATCTTAGATGCAAAAGATAAAAAAGATCCAAGAAAAGGAAGAGCAGGAGCTACAAATTTAACACCATCAAGTACAGGTGCTGCAAAAGCTATTGGATTAGTAATGCCACACTTAAAAGGTAAATTAAACGGTCAAGCAATCAGAGTTCCAACTCCAAATGTTTCTTTAGTAGATTTAACAGTAAATCTTAAAAAAGATGTAACTAAAGAAGAAGTAATTGCTGCATTTAAAACTTCTGCAGAAGGTAATCTAAAAGGAATTTTAGGTGTTGATGAAGAGTATAGAGTAAGTTCAGATTTTAATGGTGAAACACTATCAACAGTTGTTCCATTGGATACAATTCAAGTAATTGAAGGAAACATGGTAAAAGTTTTATCTTGGTATGACAACGAGTGGGGATATTCTACAAGACTTGTAGAAATGGGTATCCGCATAGCAACTAAATAATTTGAAATAAGGAAATAATTTGAAACTACAAGAAATTAAAAATATTGATATAGCTGGTAAAAAAGTTTTTATTAGATGTGATTTTAATGTTCCTATGGATGAAGATAATAATATAACGGATGATAGAAGAATTAGAAGTGCATTAAACACAATCAGATACTGTATTGATAATGACTGTGCTGTTATTTTAGCTTCTCACTTTGGAAGACCAAAGGGTGGATTTGAGGAAGAGTTTTCATTAGCTCCAATTGCAAGAAGATTACATACTCTTTTAAAACAAGAAATAAAAATGGCTCCAGGTATTATTTGTGATGAAACTATTGAAATGGCAAAAGAGCTTCAATCAGGTGAAATTTTATTATTAGAAAATATGAGATTTGAACTTGGTGAAACAAAAAATGATGAAACATTAAGTGCTAAATTAGCATCAATGGCAGAAATTTATATTAATGATGCTTTTGGTGTTTCTCATAGAGCTCATTCATCTGTAGAAGGAATTGCAAAATATTTTGATATGGAGCATAAGGCTGCAGGATTTTTGATGGCAAAAGAGATTAAATTCTTTCATCATATCGTACATAATCCAAAAAGACCATTTGTATCAATTGTTGGTGGATCAAAAGTTTCTGGAAAACTTGAAGCGTTACATAATTTAGTTCCTAAAGTTGATAAAATCATAATTGGGGGAGGAATGGCATTTACATTCTTAAAAGCCGTAGGACATGAAATTGCCAAATCTTTAGTTGAAGAAGATTTAATTGAAGACGCACAAAAAATTATGAATGAAGCAAAACAATTAGGTGTTAAATTATATTTACCAGTTGATGTAGTTGCTGCTGAAACATTTAGTGCAGAAGCTATTGCTAAAATTGTAACTATTCAAGAAATTCCAAAAGATTGGATGGGATTAGACATTGGACCTGCTTCAGCACTATTACTTAGTGAAGCGATTGCAGATGCAAATACGATTTTATGGAATGGAACAATGGGTGTTT
>CAZDFZ010000259.1:0-2458 GCA_964504855.1 uncultured Aliarcobacter sp. | reverse complement strand
TTTTTTAAGTAATACAGAACCTCTTATTGTAGGATCCAATCATCATACAATATCGACTATTTCTCACTTGTAATATTTTACTTCGAATACTTTTGCCATATTAGTCTATATAGGATTTAAATATAATATTTTTTCTCAGATGTATAAATTTGCATTATCTCTTCATCCGTTAATACTCTGTTCCATATTCTAGCTCTTCATATTCATCAATTGTCGGATTGATTTGCTCGATTTTGTCAATTTCAAATCGTGCAAACTCTTTTAAATCCTCAAGTTTGTTTTCATCTTCTATAATATGCTGTAACTCTTTTTTAATTTGAATAAACTCTTTGTATTGAGAATTAAAACTATCTTTTATTTGTTTAAAATCATCTTTTTTTTGTAATGTTAATTTATCTAAAAAATCTAAAAGTTTTAAACTATCAAATTCCGATGTATCTTTTAAATTTAAATGTCTGATAAGTTTTGTTGAGAAATCATTTAAATTCTTTTTTGAAACCGATTGATTATTTAAAAAATATCTTACTTTTTCTTTTTTTATACTTTTTATTATTATGTCATCATCAAATGATAAATCATAAGATTCATCACTAATTTTTGAATCACTTAATAATACTTCTCCTAAATCTGCTTTCACATCAGCTAATGCAAATAAAGATAAAATTGCTTGCATTAAAATAGATTTTCCAGCACCACTTGGACCTGTAAAAATATTTAATCCACTTTTAAATTCTAAATCTACTTCTTCAAAAGATAGACAATCTTTTAAATAAACTCTACTTATCAAATTAATTTCCCCATCTCAATTTTTCATTTAATACTTCAAAATAATCTCTTTGAATTCTATGTATCATTTTTGCTTTTTTTGAAGCAATTTTAATTTTAATTGATTGATTTTGTTCTACTTCATAAATATCTTGTCCATCAACAATAACTACTGCACCTTGATTATCTACAATCTTAAACTCTATTTCAAAGTGTGCTGGCATAACTAATGGTCGTTGTGTCAAAGAGTGTGGAGAAACAGGAGTTACTATAAAAGCTTCTGTTAAAGGATAAACAATTGGACCACCAACCGATAAATTATATGCAGTTGAACCTGTGGGTGTTGAAATAATTACTCCATCTCCATAATATGAATTAAAATTCTTACCATCAATCTTACCATCAATTTTTATCATAGATGAAATAGACTTTCTTGAAATTACAATATCATTAAAAGCTACAAATTTATTTAAATTTACACTTCCTTCAACCATCATTCTATTATCAATTTTATAAATATCATTTTTTAAATCTTCAATAAAACTTGGTAACTGCTCCATACTAATATCAGTTAAAAAACCTAAAGTTCCAAGATTTATTCCTAAAACTGCTTTATCATATTTAAAAGATTTTCTTACAACAGAAAGTAATGTTCCATCTCCGCCAACAGAGATCAAAAAATCAACTTTACTACATAATTCTTCCAATGAATATCCAACTAAACCAATCATATTTGCAGAATTATCTTCTAAATATATTTCAATATTAGCTTTTTCAAATAGTGCTTTTATATTTAAATATATATCTTTTAATTCTGGACTTGAAGGTTTTAAAATTATTCCAGCACTTTTAATATTATTTAATAGTTCGCTATTTTTTTCAATTTTCAAGATAATCCATCTCTTTTTAATAAATTTATATAAATCATTCTATCTGATTATTCATAATAACTTAAATAAATTAATGCAAAAAAAAAGGATATGCAAAGCATATCCTTTTAATTAAAAATAGTTAAGAATTAACCATTTCTCTTTTTAATAATTTCTTCAGAAACATTTTTTGGAACTTCAGAATAGTTATCAAAAATCATTGAGTATGTAGCTCTACCTTGAGACATAGATCTTAAGTCTGTAGAGTATCCGAACATTTCAGATAATGGAATCATAGCAGTAACTAATTTGATACCAGCTCTGTCATCCATAGATTGAACTTGTCCTCTTCTTTTATTACAATCTCCAATAACATCTCCCATATAATCTTCAGGAGTCTCTATTTCAACTTTCATAATTGGCTCAAGTAAAACTGCACCTGCAGCTGCACTTCTACAACCTTGTTTGAATCCCATTGAAGCAGCTAATTTAAATGCCATCTCAGATGAGTCAACGTCGTGGTAAGAACCGTCATAAACAGAAACTTCAATGTTAACCATTGGATAACCAGCTAAAATACCACCTTGCATTGCTTCAAAACAACCTTTTTCAACAGCTGGAATATACTCTTTTGGAATTACCCCACCTTTAATATCATTGTTAAATTTGAAGTTTTCTTCGCTATCAACTAATGGTTTAATATCTAAATATACGTGACCGTATTGACCTTTACCACCTGATTGTTTTGCATATTTATACTCTTGCTTAACAGCATTTTTAATAGTTTCTCTATATGCAACTTGTGGAGCTCCAACTTCAGCTTC
>CAZDFZ010000258.1:0-2468 GCA_964504855.1 uncultured Aliarcobacter sp. | reverse complement strand
AACAGGTCTAGCTTCTAATCTTTCAAGTCCAGCAAACTCTCCACAGTATTCGTTTAAAATACCTTTTTCGTCAAATACTTTGATAAATTCTAAATCGTGTCTTTTTCCAACTTCGTAGTCATTTTGGTCGTGTGCAGGAGTTACTTTTACAACACCTGTTCCAAATTCCATATCAACATGAGAATCTGTAATTACTTTGATTTTTCTGTTAGTTAAAGGTAATAATACTTCTTTTCCAACGATTGATTTGTATCTAACATCATCAGGATGAACCATGATTGCAGTATCCCCAAAATATGTTTCAGGTCTTGTAGTTGCAACTTGAATTTCACCGCTACCATCTGCAAATTTATAAATCATATGGTAAAACTTACCATTTACTTCTTCATGTTCTACTTCAATATCAGATAATGCACCATCGTGTGTACACCAATTTCCCATATAGTTATTTTGAGTGATATGACCTTCATTGTATAAAGAGATAAAAGCCTCTTTAACAGCCTCTTTTAATCCCTCATCCATAGTAAATCTTTCTCTTTTCCAAGCAGGAGTAACACCTAATTTTCTCATTTGATGAACAATATTTCCACCAGATGTTTCTTTTTGAAGCCAAGCTCTTTCTAAGAATTTTTCTCTTCCTATCTCTTCTTTAGTTGTACCTTCTGCTAAAAGTTGTTTTTCAACAACATTTTGAGTTGCAATTCCAGCATGGTCAGTTCCTGGTTGCCAAAGAGTTTTAAAACCATCCATTCTTTTATATCGTGTAATAATATCTTGAAGTGTAAATGTTAAAGCATGCCCAATATGTAAACTTCCAGTTACATTAGGTGGTGGCATCATAATTGAGAATGTTTTTTGTTTTCCATTTGAATCATGTTCTTGAATAGATTTATTTCCATCTATTTCAAAGTAACCTCTTTCTTCCCAAATCTTATAAAAACTATCTTCTACCTTTGATGGTTCGTATTTTTCGCTCATTAAAAATCCTATATAATTCTAAAATATACGCGATTATAGCTAGTTTTTTCTTATGATGTTATTTGAAAGAATGGTTTAATTTTTTTCTAAATTAAACCATTTATAAAGTTTTCGTATTACAACCATTAAGAATAGTCCATCAATCATACTTGCGATAATAAATGAAAAATACTCTGGTTGAGTTATTAATCCATAGTTGTAAGAAAGCATTGCAATTGCAACAGTAAAAGTAAGAGGCATCGAATCACTTAGTGCAAAAAGTAGTGTTTGTCTAAATTTCAAATATTTAAAAAATACCAAATATGAACTTATTAATCTAATAGAAATAATTGCCGCCATAATAAACATAGCATGTTGTAAAATATCCATATCTATAATATCAAGCTTTACCGTTGAACCTGTGTAAATAAAGAAAATTGGAGCAAAAAAACCAAAACCAAATGATTCAATTTTTTCTTGTAATTCATGTTTTTGACTAAAAAACATTTTAAAAAATAATCCAGCTGTAAATGCTCCAAGAACAACATCTATTTTTAAAATCAACATAATTGATACCAAAATCAATAAAGATGATATTGAAAATCTTATATCTTGATCATATCTATCATTTTTAGAATCAGGAATTAAGAATTTTTTTAATTCAGGAAACCACCAAAAGGCTATATAAAATACCCTTAACCCCAAAATTGTAATAGCTACAACGCTAATAATTGTTAATATAGAAATAAAAAAACTAACACTTAATCCATGTTCTGTCCAACCACTAAATAGTGTAAGTGCTAAAATACTTATAATTTCTCCAACAACTCCTATAGATAAGGCAAGATTTAACCATTGTTGTTCTTTCCCATACTCTTTTATAAGCATCATAATCATACCCAAAGAAAAAATAGGAAGAGCAACAAAATATGTAAGTCCTAAACCAAATAACCAACATACAAGCCCTGCAATACTATATAAAAATACGAAATAAAGTATAACATTCAATGCCAATGTAGCTTTTATAACTTTTACTAGTTTAAAATTTATCTCAAGTCCTGCTAAAAACATTAAATAAACAAATCCAAATTTAGCAACTAGTTTTAGTGTATCATCAGCATAAATTAATCCTAAATATCCAGCAATTACCCCTAATACTATTTCAACAACAACAACAGGTGCTTTTATTATTTTTGATACAACAGGAGATGCCATGATAATTGTGCAAACAGCTATCATTAAATAAATTTTTTCCATTAAATTCCCTACATATACTATTTAATATTTCTATAAAATTTCAATATTTTATTATATTTGTCTTAAATTTAAGACTCTTCACTATCTTTTATTATCATTCCAGCTTCTTTTAGAAAAGGACTTGCTACAAAAGTTATCTTTTTTATTTTGTCATATTTTGCATAAGATAGGTACAAAATATCTTTTGCTCGAGTCACTGCAACATAGAAAAGTCGTCTTTCTTCTTCTATACTTCCACCTTTACTCATAAGTTT
>CAZDFZ010000257.1:0-2485 GCA_964504855.1 uncultured Aliarcobacter sp. | reverse complement strand
TTTTTAAAATTGTTTTGATTCTAGCTTGTAACTCTCTTGGATTATATGGTTTTGGAAGATAATCATCTGCGCCTCTTTCAAGTCCCATAACTTTGTCTAAAATATCATCTCTGGCAGAACTAATAATTATTGGAATATCTGATTTCTCTCTAATCTTTGGAATTAATTCTAAACCATCAATTTCAGGAAGTGTTAAATCCAAAATTATTAGTTGATAATCTTTATGAACACTAAGCATTGATAGCCCATTGTATGGGCTATCAGTGTTAGTAACTTCTATATCGAATGATTTTAAATAATCACTGATGATTTGAGCTAATTCTAAATCATCTTCTATCATTAATACTTTAATAATTGGTTATCCTTTATTGAATAATAAATAATATAGTTTGTCCATATCTATTAACATAAACTCTTTTAAATTTATTACCATATTTTTTTAATGCCGATTCAACATGAGCAAAATTTTTGATTTCAATATCTTCTATTTGAATAATTATATCTCCAGCTTGGAAACCTGCTTTTTCTGCTTTTGATTTTACTTCAACTTCAGATATTAAAACACCTGATACCTCAGATGTTAATCTAAATTGTTTTTTTGCTTCAGCATCAATAATACTTAATTTTAATCCATTGAAGAAAATATTGTTATTTGATTGAGGAGCATTTGTATTATCTAATATTGTTGCTCTATCACCTAGAACAATATTAAGTTCGATATCTGAATTATCTCTTTCAATTTGAACTTTTATTTTTTCATCTGGTTTAAATGCTGCAATTGTATTTTGTAAAGTTGTTTTATCTTTTATATTTTTTCCATTGATTGCATAAATTAAATCACCTCTTTTTAAACCACCTTTAGCAGCAGGTGTTTCAGCAGAAATATCTAAAACTAATGCACCTTCTTTTCTTTTATAAACTTTTCCAGATTCATTATCTAAATCAGCAATTGCTACACCTAAGTAACCTCTAGTTACCTTTCCATCAGTTACAAGTTTTTGAACAACATCTTTTACCATAGCAACAGGAATTGCAAATCCAATTCCATTATTTCCACCACTTTTTGAAATAATGGCAGTATTTATACCAATTAATGCACCTCTACTATCAACTAATGCACCACCTGAATTTCCAGGATTTATAGAAGCATCAGTTTGAATATAGTTTTCATATCTATTTAAAGCAGAAATAATACCTTGAGTCACTGTGCTTCCCACTCCAAAAGGATTTCCAATAGCAAAAATCAAATCACCAACTAAAAGATTATTTGAATCAGCAAATTTAATAGGTTTTAGTGGAGCATTTGGTTCTATTTTAATAACAGCAATATCACTATCAGCATCACGTCCTACTAATTTTGCATTATATTCAGTTGTTTCATCTCCAATAGTTACAGTTATTTCTTCAGCATTTTCAATAACATGATTATTTGTAACTATATAACCATCTTTTGAAACAATAACTCCAGAACCAAGTGATCTTTGAACTCTGTTTTGTTTTGGTTGATTGCCGTTATATTGATCACCAAAAAATCTTTTAAAGAACGGGTCATTAAACATCTGTAGAGGAAGATTTTCAACCCCATCAGCAACATGTTTTTTAGCGGAAATATTAATAATAGAATGAACAGAATCTTTAATACTATTATTAAAAGATAA
The DNA here is from genome assembly GCA_964504855.1 of uncultured Aliarcobacter sp. Taxonomy (GTDB): domain Bacteria; phylum Campylobacterota; class Campylobacteria; order Campylobacterales; family Arcobacteraceae; genus Aliarcobacter. The sequence goes on along the minus strand of CAZDFZ010000257.1, from coordinate 827 downwards.
AATTTCATTTGATGAATTAGGAGATATTCTATTTGGATTTGGATCCATCATCTCAAAATCAATTGTTTTTGAAAACAACTGAGTAGCAATTAATGTAGAAATAAGTAGAAGTTTTTTCTTCACTTTTATATCCTCTTTTTTAATTTTATTGTGACAGTGTAAAGTATAAGTGTAAACTATTTTTCAATCAAAGGTTAATGTTTAGTTAATACTAACCAAGGAATTTACCTTGGTTTGTATTTATTATAAATCAGTTTTTAAAACCGCTCCGCTACTTGCGTTTGTAACTAAAGCTCTATATTGACCTAACCAAGATGAGTTAAGTGGTTTTTTAAGAGGAGTAAATTCGTCTCTTCTTTGAGCAATTTCTTCAAATGTTAAATTAACATTTAAAATATATTGATCAACATCGATATGAATCTCATCACCATCTCTTAATAATCCAATCATACCACCCTCAGCAGCTTCTGGAGATACGTGACCAATAGATGCACCTCTTGTTGCTCCACTAAATCTTCCATCAGTAATAAGTGCAACCTTATCTCCAAGTCCCATTCCCATGATTAAAGAAGTTGGTGCTAACATCTCTTGCATTCCTGGACCACCTTTTGGACCTTCATATCTGATAACAACAACATTTCCAGCTTGAACTTTTCCAGATACGATTCCTTTGATAGCTTCAGCTTGTCCATCAAAACAAACAGCAGTTCCTGTGAAAACTCTACTTCCAGTAATTCCAGCAGTTTTAATAACTGCCCCTTGCTCAGCTAAGTTTCCATAAAGAATTGCTAATCCTCCAACTTGTGAATCTGGATTGTCTATTGTGT
>CAZDFZ010000256.1:0-2485 GCA_964504855.1 uncultured Aliarcobacter sp. | reverse complement strand
TATGAATTTAGTGTTTATGGTGAAAATCTAGTAAGTAATGATTTACTAAAAAAATACATTTCAAAAATTATCAAATGGTGCAAAAAAAATTACAATAGAATGAGCCAAATCAAAAAAATAGAAAAGGCTTATAATCAAAAATACTACCAAGATCACAAAGAGCAAAAAGGTATAAAATTAAGAGATGAAGTTAATAAAATCAATGGTGCAAAAAGACATCAAGATTCAAAGACTTTGGTTGCTTGAGTTCTTAATTTATCTGCAATTGCAAGACCAGAAGAGTCATCAGAAGCTTTATTGATTCTTAAACCTGAAGATAATTTTTCTAAAGATGAAGATATTAGTTTACCAGTATTTGTAGCAGATTCTTGTGCTACTAAAGATGAAACGTTTGTATTAATTCTCATAATAAATCCTTTTTAATTATGACACATTGTAATTTGAGTAAATTACAGCCTACAACCTTCTTGTTCCTTTAAAAGTCCCAAGCATAGAGAGAAATTTCTTTCAACTCTTCGGAATCCATTGATCCCTAAAATATATACGAGAATTATTACGTACCATTTCTTAAAATTAGATTAATTTACTAAATCTTTTTAAGAATCACTCCACTTTCAATATGATTTGTATATGCAAATTGGTCAAATAGAGCAAATTTAACGATTTCATGGGTTTTTACCAATTCATTTAAGTCTCTGTGTAGAGTTTCTGGGTTGCAAGAGATATAAATAATTTGCTCAAAATCTTTTGCTAAATTTCTAGTTGTATCATCAAGTCCAGATCTTGGAGGATCCATAAAAATAGTATCAAAGTTATAATCTTTTAGATTCACATCTTTTAATCTATTAAATGTCCTTACTTCTTGAAGTCCTTGAACGAATTCTTCAGCACTCATTCTAATAAATGAAATAGTATCAATACTATTTAATTCACAGTTATTAAGTGCTGATTTTATAGATGTTTTTGAAATTTCAGTTGCTAAAACTTTGTTAAATTTTGTAGAAAGAGGAATAGTGAAATTTCCACCACCACAATATAACTCACATAAATCATTTGATGAAGTTTCTATATTATCTAAAACCCATTCAATCATTTGAACATTTACTTTTGTATTTGGTTGGGTAAATCCACCTTCTTGGTAAGCAAATTTGAAATTTTTATGGTTTATAGTTAAAGATTCATTTATTGTATCAGTTGAAATTATAAGTTTTTGTTTTCTACTTCTTCCCATAACTTTTATATTTAGTTTTTTTTCTAAATCTTTTGCTTTTGTATTCCACGAATCTTCTAGTTTTTTATGATAAATCAAAGTTACTAATAGATCATTTGTGGTACTTCCTAAAAATTCAACAGCAAAAAGTCTGTTTGCTAATTCTATATCTGAACTCACAAGTGCCAAAAGTTTAGGCATAATCTCTTGAATATGTGAACTTACAATTTGGCAAGATTCTATTTGTAAAATATTTTTATTAAAATCATTCATGGCATAAGATAAAACTTCATTTCCAGATTCATCTTTTTCCCACCAAATTCTAAATTCAGCTCTGTTTCTAAAAGCTTTCTCTTCACTTTTTATAATATCAAACTCTATATTTGTAAAGTTGGAAAATCTCTCATTTTCTCTTTGTATTTTAAAGCTTAATTGTTCCTCATAAGATTTATCATATAAAACACAAGAGCCACATTTACCAAAATATTCACAATTCATAAAAATCCTTTATTATTTAAAGTTGTATTATATTGAATAGTTGGTATTTCTCTCTTTAAAGATAAAAAATTAAGCTTTAGGATATAATCCAAATAATATTTAAAATGGAGTTATAAAATAACTGCACCTAAAAAAACAAATAAAAAAGATTATAGATTTTTTACCTGAAGATAGTTCTTATGATGAAATTATAAAAGAATTAGCTTTTCATAAAATGATATAAAAAGGTTTAGAAGATTCAGAAAATAATAAATTAATTTTAAATGAAGAAATGAAAAAAAGAATAAAAATGGTAAATATCAATTGGACAGAAGAGTCTGAAATTTGGTTAAAAGGTACTTATGAAAGAAAATTGGCAACAACAACTACAAACACTATTAAACCGTGATTTAAAAACCTTATATCCACTTGCTAGAAGTTTAAATCGTAAATTAGAATTTTATGTGGGACCTACAAACTCTGGTAAAACTTACAATGCAATGCAAAAATTAAAAGAAGCAAATTCTGGACTTTATTTAGCACCTTTACGACTTTTAGCACTTGAAGGCTATGAAGATTTAAAAGCTTCAAATATTCAAGCTTCACTTATTACAGGTGAAGAACAGATGTTAAATGAAGAGGCAGCACATGTATGCTCAACAATTGAAATGATAGATTTTGATCTAGATGTTGATGTGGCAGTTATTGATGAAGTTCAAATGCTTGATGATGCGGATAGAGGTTGGGCATGGGTAAATGCAATTATTGGTTGTCCTGCTAAAAAAATCATTATGACAG
>CAZDFZ010000255.1:1289-2487 GCA_964504855.1 uncultured Aliarcobacter sp. | reverse complement strand
CAGGGACCAAATGATTAACAGTCATCTACTCTACCGCTGAGCTATGCCGGAATCTATAAATTTTAACATTAAGAAAAGAATGGCTCCGGCACCTGGATTCGAACCAGGGACCAAATGATTAACAGTCATCTACTCTACCGCTGAGCTATGCCGGAATTTATGACTTCATCTTTAATGGGTTGGAATTATAGTAAAAAAAGACTTTAATGTCAAGACCAAAATACCTATTTTAAAAACATTTATAAAAATCTACACCGCCACTATTTATAATGGTTATAATTTTATTTTTAATTAAATCTTCTAATATCACAATTGATTTATCATCATATATATTTTCTATATCTTCTTTTGTTAATGGTCTTCTTTTTAACATTGAAACTATTTCAGATTTATTAAATGATTGAATTAGTTTTTGTCTATTTTTATAAACAATATTAACATTAACATTTTTAAATTGATTTGCAATATTTTCTAAAGATTCATAAGATATTGGTTTAACATCATAAGCAGGAGGTCTGTCAATTGTACCTAAATCTAATCTTCTTGGATTAATTTGTTCAATTGCTGTTTTTAATAATTGAATTTCTTCATCTTTATCATTTAAATCTTTTACAAATAAAATTTCTATTACAAAATCATTTTTCATTTGTTTTGAAAAATTTATCATTGCTGGTACTATTTTGCCAGTTTCTATACTATTATTTACTCTATCAAGTTTTTTAAAACATTTTTCACTTACACAATCTAAAGATAATTTAACAATATCTATTTTCAAAAGTAAATTAAATATTTCTTCTTTATATATTGTGCTTCCATTTGATAAAATTAATGTTTTTGTATTACCTTTAATTTTATTAATTTCCTCTATTAGCTCATTTAATTTTGGATATAAAGTAGGTTCTCCATTGCAAGTTAAAGTTAGAACATCAATCTTTGGATGAAGCAAAAAATTATTTTTTATTTCCTTTATTATATCTTCAACATTAGGATATTCATCCATTTTATTAACAGTTTTTGAACTTTCTAATTCACAATATAAACAATCAAAATTACACTGTTTTTTTGATGGAGATAAATCTATTCCTAAAGATATTCCAAAACGTCTTGATGGTATTGGTCCAAATATAATAGAATTTGTATATTACAAAATTAATATCAGATTTTTAATCTGATATTATAAATTCGCAATGCGAATTCT
>CAZDFZ010000255.1:0-1279 GCA_964504855.1 uncultured Aliarcobacter sp. | reverse complement strand
AAATAAAATAGCTTTATGCTTTTTTGCTAACTCTTTGACACTCTTTTACAAAATGAATAGCATTCTCAACAGGAACATCTGGTAATATCCCATGACCTAAATTGAATATGTGTCCTTCACCTTGCATAATATTTTGTAAAGCTTCAACACATTTTGTAGTTTCATCTTTTGAATATAATCTACATGGTTCCATATTTCCTTGTAAAACATATTTTGAACCAAGTTTTTCTTTTGCTAATGACATTGGAGTTCCCCAATCTACACCAAATACATCAAAGTTTCCATAAACTTTATCTAAAAATGCTGGAATTCCTTTTGGAAACATAATAACAGGAATATGTGGGTATTTTTCTTTTAAATATTCCGCAATTTCAACCATATATGACCATGAAAATTCATCATATAATGCAGGTTCAATTGCTGCAGCCCAAGAATCAAATATTTGAACTACATCAGCACCTGATTGAATCTGTTTTTCCATATAAAATTTTACAACTTCAGTTACTTTTTTTAATATTTTATGAAGTAAAGCTGGATTTGAATACATCATTTTTTTACAAATATTATATGTTTTAGTACCTTGCCCTTCAATCATATAAGTTGCTAGCGTCCAAGGGGCACCTGTAAATCCGATTAATGCTTTATCTTCAGGAAGTTGTTGCTTTAATAATTTTATTGTTTCATAAACATATGTTAATTTATCAGCTGCTTCTTCTCCACCTAAAAGTGCATCTACATCAGATTCAGTAATTATTGGATCTTTAAAAATTGGACCTTCACCTTTTATAAAATCTAAATGCATTCCCATTTCATTTGGAATAACTAAGATATCAGAAAATAAAATTGCAGCATCAACTCCAACAATATCTAAAGGTTGAATTGTAACTTCAGCAGCAAGCTCTGGATTATGACAAAGATTTAAAAAATTTCCAGCTTTCGCTCTAACTTTCATATACTCAGGAAGGTATCTTCCAGCTTGTCTCATCATCCAAACAGGTGTATATGGAGTTGGTTTTCTAAAACATGCATCTACAAATATTTTTGACATTTTCATCCTTAAAATAGTCCCTTCTTTAAGGGACAAATTATTTATCTACTTTTTAAAAAGTAGCAAAATCTAATGCTTACCTACTTTACCTAAAAAATAAAGTCCAAGCGCTAATAATCCAATTGATAATGCAAAGTATAACATTTCTAATGCACCATCATATTTAGTATGTAATACTTTTTGAAAAAAGCTTACAATTAAAACCATAACAATTACTTTTGCAATTTTATC
>CAZDFZ010000254.1:0-2493 GCA_964504855.1 uncultured Aliarcobacter sp. | reverse complement strand
TTTATTTTGTATACTACTTAAAGTACTTTTTTCTTTAGACTGTATATCTATTAATGCATTATATATATTCTGATTTTGAGAAATTTCTGTTTCATATTTTGAGATTACAGGAATACAATCTTCATATACTTTTGTAGTAATTTCTGAATTTTTAACTGAATCAATATGAAATATTGGAGTTAAAAAATCATTTATACTCTCCCCTATCTCTTGAAAAGGTAAAACAAAATTATTGTAAGTTTTATCTTTTATATTTAATAAATCATTCATCTTTTTTCTATTTTCATCTAAAAAAACTTCTAATAAATCTTTTGAATTTTCTAAGTTATCTAAATTAAACTCTTTAAACATATTTTATTCCTTTTTATTTTTTAAACTTTAGAGTAAATCCTCTATCAAAACTTTCATAATCTTTATAAAAACTATAAGATTCAACATTAAACTCTTTAAAATAGTTCTCTAAAGGATCTTTTTGGTCATATCCCATTTCACATAGTAAATATGGAATCTTTTTCTCATTTGTAGCTTTTATAATATCTTTTAAAAGTTCATCACCAATATCTCCACCAAATAAAGCATTTGATGGTTCATATTTTACATTTGTTGGAAGTATATAATTATTTGCAATATATGGAGGATTTGAAATGGTCATAAAAATATCAGTTTCATTTACATTTTCATATAAATTACTTAATCTAAATTCTATTTTATTTTCAACACCATGTTTTAATGCATTTTGTTTTGCTAATTCTAATGCTTTTTCATTTATATCAACTGCAATGATTTGTATATTTTCAATCAACATTGCAAGCATTACAGAAATTATTCCACTACCAGTTCCAATTTCTAAAATTTTTACAGGCTCTTTTTTATCTTTTAATATTTCAACAGCATTTTCAACCAAAATTTCAGTTTCAGGCCTTGGAATTAAAACACCCTCTTTTACTATGAACATTTCACCATAAAATGAAGCTTTATTTATAATGTATTCCAAAGGGTAATTTGTAGCTCTTTTTTTTACTAAAATTGATAATTCTTTCTCTTTTTCAAACTCTACATTATAATTTAAGTGTAGCCAAATAGTATTTTTTTCTAAAAGATGCAACATTAATATTTCAACTTCTTTTGCTGGAATATGAGTTACAAGTTTTAGTTCATTTGTATATTTTCTTATTGTATCTTTTATTGTCATTTAATTTTTACCTTTTAAAAATTTGAATTATATTATAAGTTTAATCCAAAATGTATAAAGCCAATTCATCAGAAAGTAAAAAGTTTTTATTATAAAGTCTATTATTTTCAATATATACTTTGTCATATTCAATCAATTCATCAATCTTTTTTAATTCAAGATCATCAAATAATGATATCTCAACTCCATTTGAACATCTTAAACCCAATAATATTTTCTCAGTTTTCACATCTTGCAAATCTATCTCTTCTATTTCAAAAGCTAATGGATTTTTTATATACTCTTCTATACTTTTAGATGGATAATGTCTTTGTTGATTTAAATACCCAACAGCACCAGCCCCTACTCCTAAATACTCTTTATGTTGCCAATATCCATAATTATGTTTTGATTCTGATTCCTTATTTTTTGCAAAATTTGATATTTCATATTGATGAAAACCTTTTGAATTTATATAATCAAATATTTTATAAGATAACTCTTCATCATCAATTTTTACACTACTTCTATCGAAAAATTTTGTTCCTTCTTCAATTGTCAAAGAATAAGCACTTAAATGTGTAATTGGTAGAGAAAAAGCTGTATCAAAATCTTTTTTTAGACTCTGTATAGTATCATTTTGAACACCATAAATAATATCGCAATTAATCCCTTTAAATCCTATCTTACTTGCATTTTGTATAGCTTTGATTGCACTATTACTATTGTGAGATCTACCTAAGAATTTTAGTTTATCATTATCAAAACTTTGTACTCCAAAACTTACACGATTTACGCCTAAATTTTTCATATTTTGTAGCCATTCATAAGAAGCAGAATTTGGATTTGCTTCAGTTGTTATCTCTGCAAAATCTTCTAAATATGGTTTTATCATTTGAAAAATTTCTTCATATTCTGTTGATTTTATCGTTGATGGCGTTCCACCACCAATGAAAACAGTCTCTATTTTTTTATTATTTGTAATAACATAATTATCTAAATCATTTTTTAGTTGTTTTTTTAAAGCTTTCATATACTCTTGTTTTAAATGAAATCTATCAGTGTATGAATTAAATGCGCAGTAAAAACATTTACTATCGCAAAATGGAATGTGTATATATAAAAGCAATTTTTAATCCTAGTTTTTGTAAAATATGGGGCTAATTATAAGGGAAATAATATTTATGACTGATAAAAATGAAATAACAATTAACAATGAAAAAAAATTCAGACCTAATGTCGCGGCAATTGTATTATCATCAAAATATCCCCATAAATGTGAAATTTTTATAGCTTCAAGAACTGATGTGGAAAATGCATGG
>CAZDFZ010000253.1:0-2511 GCA_964504855.1 uncultured Aliarcobacter sp. | reverse complement strand
TAATACTAATCTTCTTGGAGTATAAAAAAAGTCAAAATCACATAATAAACTATTTTTTTCTAAAATATCACTCCATTTTTTTTCAATATTTGGTAGTTCATTTAAAAATGGAATCGCTGGTAATTCTTCTACACCAATCTCAATTAATAATGGTTTATTCATTTATTTTATCCTTGTTAGAGTTCTTATTTTCGTTTTCTTCAATTTTGTCTGTATACTTTTTTATTTGTTGTCTATTGAAGTTTATTATAAACATTGCAACCATAATAACAAACATAATAAGTATTATTGTGTCTAATATTTCTTTCACATTTATCCTAATTTTGCCTAATAAAAGGCTAATATTTTAACTAAAACTCACTTATTCTTTAGTAAATTCATCAAACTTGAGTTATTATTCATTGATGGTGGATTAAATAAATCCTCTTTGTTTATATGACATTTTTTACAGGCTGATAGATTTTGATGTTCAATTCTATTTGAATCAATCAATTTATTTTGAGAATGACAAGCAAAACAATCTCCACCACATTGACTCATTGTATCAGGAGTTTTTGTATGACATGATATACAAGTTGTTAAAATTGTATGATGTTTCTCTTTTATTGATTCTTTTAAAACTGGATGACAAGCCATACAGTCACCACTACATGCATAAGAATATAAAGAAAAAGTAAAAAAAATTAAAATTTTTTTTATCACTTCAATAAATCCTTATAAATCACTCCGTCTATTTCATCTTTTGCTATATGTTCAAACTCTTCATTTGAATTTATTATCACTAAATTTTTTGAATCATACATATAATTATCTGCAATTTTTTGTATTTGAATTGCAAGATGTTTATCTGAAATAATATATTTTGCATTTAAACTATTGCAATAAATAGCTTCCATTAATGATGTCACAATAACTGCTGATGGTAATTCATTTTCAAAAGTATATTTTAATAGCTCAACATCATAAAAAAATATAAGTGTAGAATTTGCTTTTGTATTTTTTATTTCATTTATATCTGAAATAAAAGAAATATTCTCATAAGGTACAATTTTGTCACCTAAAATAATCATTTAAGAACCTTTTATTTATTTTCTAAACACTCTTTTGAGCAATAAAATTTTCCATTACTCAAAAGTGCTTCTTTTTGTGAAACATAAGTTTTACAACTTGGACACTCTACCATTTCATCAATGATTTTTTCATCTTTTTTCTTATCTTGAATATCTTTTTCTCTATTTTTCTTAAAAAAATAGATATAAACTAAAAAAAGTAAAGCAATTATAAATATAGCCTTTAAAATCATAATTCACCTTTTATATATAAGTAGTTTCTATCTTTTCTATTTACAACTTTATAATTATTTATTTTTACTATTTCAATTTCATCTTCTAGCATAGAGCCTTTATAAAAAAGATAAGATGAATTGTCTTTTTTTATATTTTTTGTAATATCCAAAAGAAGTGAAGTATTTGTAACTGCTCTTGAAGTGATTAAATCAACTTGTAAAGCTTTATCCTCTTCTACTCTATTACATAGTATAGTTAAATTATCTAATTTTAAACTTGCTTTTACAAAATTCAAAAAAGATACTCTTTTAATCCTTGGCTCTATTAGGTAAGATTTAACATCTCTTAAAGCCATTGCAAGTATAAGTCCAGGATATCCTGCACCCGTTCCAATATCTGCAAAACTTGTATAACTATTAATAAACGTTAAAGGATATAAAGAATCTAAAATATTCTCTTCAATATCACTTCTTGTTAATCTTCCACTAAGATTATGAACCACTCCCCATTGTTGAAGAAGTTTTATAAAAATATCACAATCTTCATAAAACTTATCATCAAAATGAAGCTGATTTTCTCCTAATAATAATTTTAAAGACATTAGAATAAATGCCCCATTTGCTCTTTTTTTGTAAATATATATTTTTCGTTATATTCATTTGATTTTGTAATTGCTGGAATTCTTTCAACAATTTCAATTCCCAATGACTCTACATATTTTATTTTTTTAGGATTATTTGTAATTAATTTTAATTTTTTTACTTTCAAATCATTAAAAATATATCCAACTATTGAATAATCCCTATCATCTTCACCAAAACCCAATTCTAAATTCGCTTGGATTGTATCTCTTCCTTGGTCTTGAAGTGCATAGGCATTTACTTTATTTACTAAACCGATGTTTCTACCTTCTTGTCTATGGTAAATAACTAAACCACCCTCACGAGCAATAAATTTTAGTGATAAATCAAGTTGATTTTGACAATCACACTTTAAACTTCCAAGAGTATCACCTGTTAGGCACTCTGAGTGTATTCTTACATATGGAGCATCAATGTTTTCAAAATCTTGACTCATAATTGCTAAATGCTCTTGATTTCCATCTTTGTAAGCTTTTATTTTAAATTTTCCATATTTTGTAGGTAAATTAGCTATATTTGATTGAATTATATTCATTTGTATTTAAACCTTACACTGTTAAAATCCGCAGATTATAACCAAAATA